>JBDSFA010000164.1:0-6611 GCA_039919785.1 Dokdonella sp.
CGATCGGCTTCACGGGGGATGGCCTGGTCGCCGTGCGCGACGCGGCGGCTGTGCCATTGGCAGAACGTGCGATCGTCAATTCGGCCGTTGCCGAAGAGAACAAGGACCGCTTGGCCGTCTATCACGAAATCGCGCTCGCCAACGGCCATGCCGATTGGGAGGCGCAGATCCGCAGCACCTTTGCCAGGCAATGGATCCAGCAGGCGCGTACCGGCTGGTATTATCAGGATGCAAATGGCGCCTGGAAGCAGAAATGACGACAGGATGTAGTCAGTGCTCGCACGTCATGGATCAACACGATCCGACCGTAGCGAGCTGACGCCGCCGAAACCCCTGATTCACAACCACCATCGCGCCCACCCTGAACCGGTGGGTGCTTTACTTCAAGCCCATGCAAATCATCGAAGTAGACATCACCGATTTCACTCACGACGGGCGCGGCGTTGCCCGCGTCGATGGCAAGGCCGTGTTCGTCACTGGCGCGCTGCCGGGCGAGCGCGCGCGCATTCGCTTCACCAAACGAAGTCGCAGTTTCGACGAGGCCAAGGTCGAGGAACTGCTGACGCGTTCGCCCGATCGCGTCGATCCACGCTGCGTGCATTTCGACATCTGCAGCGGCTGCAGCCTGCAACACATGCCACCAGCAGCGCAGATCCAGGCCAAGCAGCGCGTTCTGGCCGACAATTTCGAGCGCATCGGGAAGGTCGAACCGCAACATTGGCTTGATCCGCTCAGCGACGAGGCTTGGGGCTATCGCCGCAAGGGCAGGCTGTCGGTGAAATGGGTGCCGAAGAAGGAAAAGGTGCTGGTCGGATTTCGCGAGGAGAATCCGCGTTTCGTCGCCGATCTTTCAATCTGCCATACCTTGCTGCCGCAAGTGGGCGAACGCATCGCCGCACTCGGGGAGCTGGTTGGCTCGCTCGAAGCGAAGGCTTCCATTGCGCAAATCGAGATTGCGGCTGGCGACGAAGCAGTGGCGTTGACGTTCCGTAATCTGCAGCCCCTGTCGGACACGGATCGAAGCGCCCTGATCGCGTTCGGCAAGGCGAACGATCTGGCGATTCTGCTGCAGCCCGGTGGTCCGGACACTGTGACACCGCTGTGGCCGGACGAGATTGCGCTTTCGTTTCGCATTCCCGCATCGGATATCGACATCGCCTTCCGTCCGCTCGACTTCATCCAGGTCAATGCGGGCATGAATCAGCGCATGATCGCGCGCACGCTCGATCTGCTGGATTTGCAGCCGACCGACAGCGTGCTCGATCTATTTTGTGGACTCGGCAACTTCACGCTGCCGATCGCGCGTCGGGCCGGCAGCGTCGTCGGGGTCGAAGGCGAAGCCGCGCTGGTCGCACGCTCGCGCGAGAACGCCACGCGCAACGCCATCACCAATGCGCAATTCTTCGCTGCCGACCTTGCAGCCGATCAACGGACCACGCCGTGGGCGCAGAAGGCCTATGACAAACTGTTGCTCGATCCGCCACGTTCCGGCGCAGCGGCGGTGCTTGAATACCTGCCGCGCAAGGGAACCGATCGCATCGTCTATGTCTCCTGTCATCCCGGCTCGCTTGCGCGCGATGCGGGGACCCTGGTCGCACAGCACGGCTTCCGTCTCGCCGCAGCGGGCGTCATGGACATGTTTCCGCATACCGCACACGTCGAATCGATCGCGTTGTTTGAGCGAAATTGAAGAGTGCGCCCATGGATGGGCGCTTCTTGATTTCCGCATTCAGGGATGAATGCACAGAGATACATTACGGACACCCACGGGCGAACGCATCGGAACAAGCACATGGCCCTGGAGATCGAGCGGAAATTCCTGTTGAAAGACGACGCCTGGCGCGCCGACGTGTCGCTCAGCGAGCACATGGCGCAAGGCTATCTGGCCGGACCGCCGGGCTCGCGCTGCTCGGTGCGTGTGCGCATCGTTGGCGAACGCGCGTTTCTCAACATCAAGTCGCTAGCCAGTGGCATTGCGCGCGATGAATACGAGTACGCGATACCGCTCGACGACGCGCGACGCATGCTGGCGACCCTGGCCGGTGATATGGTCGAGAAGCAACGACACTATGTCCCGATCGAGGGCCATCTATTCGAGATCGATGAGTTCCGGGGCGCCAATGCGGGTCTGATCGTCGCCGAACTTGAGCTCGACCGGGTCGACGCCGTTTATCCTCAGCCATTGTGGCTCGGCCGCGACGTCAGCGGCTTCGCGCGCTATTACAATCTGAAGCTCGCCGAGCGCCCTTACTCGCAGTGGAGCGAGGCTGAGCGCCGTGGCATTGATGCAGGCTGATGGAATGATGAAGTCATGTTGATCATAGGTATTCCCGGCAAGACATTGACCGATGCCGACCGCGCGCAGCTGGCCTTTGCCCAGGTCAGCGGCGTCATCCTGTTCTCGCGCAATTTTGCGGATCGCGACCAGGTTACCGAGCTCATCGACGATATCCGTGTTGCGCGGCCCGAGCCGTTCCTGATCTGTGTCGACCAGGAAGGGGGTCCGGTACAACGCTTCCGTGAGGGCTTTACACGTTTGCCTGCGCTTGCGCGCCTCGGCGAGCTTTACGCGATTGACGCGCGCACGGCGATCAGTCGTGCCGAGGAGCACGCGTGGTTGATGGCGAGCGAGATGCGCGCGATCGGCGTGGATATGAGTTTCGCGCCTGTCGTGGATCTCGCACGCGGCAATTTGGCGATTGGCGAACGCGCGTTCGACGCCGATCCGCAAATCGCCTCGGAGCTTGCGCAGGCTTACCTGCGCGGCATGCGGCTGGCCGGCATGGCAGCGACGATCAAGCACTTCCCGGGGCACGGATCGATTGCCGAAGATACACATTTTGATATCGCGATCGACCGGCGCTCGCTGGATGAGCTGCGCGCGACCGATCTGGTTCCGTTTGCCGATGGCATCGCGGCGGGCGCCGAGGCAGTCATGATGGCCCATGTGACCTATCCCGCTGTCGATGCTCGCGCAGCCGGTTACTCGCGCGTCTGGATCCAGGATGTGTTGCGCGACGAGCTGGGTTTTCGCGGCGCGGTCATCGGCGACGACATCGGCATGGCGGCAGCGGAGCCCCTGGGCAGCATCGCGGCGCGTATCGAGGGCCACCTGCTAGCCGGCTGCGATCTGCTGCTCGCATGCAATCCTTCGATCGTTGGCGAGGCGATCGTCGCGAGCAGACATGCGACACCCTGCGATTCGGATGTCTTGATCCGGTTGCAAGGCGCAGTCGCACAAACCTGGGAAGCGCTGATCGCAAATCCGCAGCGCGACGAATTCATTGCGCGGCTGAGCGCGCTCGACAGTGCAACCAGCACGCAAGGATGACGATGACGAATGCAAACCTTTCCGACGCGCTGGCGGGCGCCGACCTGATTCATGACCACGCGGTACTCGCCGCGTCGATAGCGCGCATGGGCACCGAGATCGACCAGCTGCTCGGGGGGCAACCTGCGGTGTTTGTGACCGTGATGCAGGGCGCGCTGATCTTCGCCGGTCAACTCGCGATCGCGATCAAGTCACCGCTCGTATTCGACTATGTGCATGCCAGCCGCTACCGAGGTGCCACGACGGGTGGGGAATTGCATTGGATCAAGCGCCCGGCGACGTCACTGGCCGGCGCGACGGTATTGTTGGTCGACGACATTCTCGACGAGGGACATACACTCAACGCGATTCGCGACTTCTGCCTGGAGCAGGGTGCGGCGCGCGTGCTGCTGGTGGTGCTGTGCGAGAAACGCCATGGTCGCGGCGTGGCGGATTTGCACGCGGATTTCGTCGGCGTCGAAGTGCCGGATCGCTATGTGTTCGGCTACGGCATGGACTATCACGAACAAGGCCGCAACCTCGCGGCGATCTACGCGGTGGACGCATGATGCACGGCATCGATCTCGCCCTGATTGGCGGCACCGGCTTGTACCGGCTGCCTGGTTTCGAGCAGGTCGAGCGCCATGCGGTCGACACGCCGTACGGCGCGCCATCGGATGCACTCGTGGTGGGGCGTCTGGGTAAACAGCGCGTGGCGTTTCTAGCGCGACACGGCGAGTCGCACACGATTCCACCGCATCGCGTGAACTATCGCGCCAATATCTGGGCCTTGCGCCACCTCGGCGCGCGTCGCGTCATCGGCGTGAACGCGGTGGGTGGCATCCGTGCCGACATGGGGCCGCGCGTCCTTGCCGTGCCAGATCAGATCATCGACTACACGCACGATCGCTTGACCAGCTATTGCGATGTCGCTGGCGCAGAAGTCCGCCACATCGATTTCAGCGAGCCGTACACGCAGGGTTTGCGCAAGGATCTGTTGAATGCTGCATCGCGCATCGGCGTCGCCATCGTCGACGGCGGCTGTTACGGAGCGACGCAGGGACCGAGACTGGAAACCCGCGCCGAGATCGCGCGCTTGCGTCGCGACGGCTGCGACCTGGTCGGCATGACCGGCATGCCTGAAGCCGCGCTCGCGCGTGAGCTTGAACTCGAGTATGCGTGTCTTGCGCTGGTCGCCAACTGGGCGGCCGGTTGCGGTGACGAAGCGGAAATCAGCCTACCCGAGATCTTTGCGAATCTCGAAGCGGCGACCGCTGAAGTGCCCGGGATCATCACTGCATTGTTGACCGCTTGATTCATCAAGCCCTCCCCTTCAAGGGGAGGGTTGGGTGGGGATGGTGTAGCTTGAGGCATCCAGTTCCCCGCTCGGGTAAAGGGAGGCGCGAAGGGAATCTGCATGCAGCGCATCGATCACGTGGGCGAACTCGATGGCCTGCTTGGCTGAGTTGCACAGTTTTCGTTCGACCAGCGTGCGCAGCTCGCGGCGTCCCGCGCGTATGCCGTCGATGCCTGCCGCAAGCGCGGCCGCACGATCGATGTAGTCGGCGGTATTGCGAGCAACCCATTCGTCACATCCAAGTCGCCAAAGCAGGCTCGCGCTCTGTCGACTCACGAAGGTTGAGCCGGGCAAGGTGATCGTGGGGCAACCCATCCAGAGAGCGTCGCAGGTCGTGGTGCAGCCGGAGAACGGGAACGGGTCGAGCGCGATATCGATCTGCCGATAAGCGGCGAGCAGGTCGCGATACGATAGTTCGCCATGCAGGGGCAGGCGACTCTCGTCGATGCCGCGGGCCGTGAATCGTGCGATGCAATGCTCACGGGTGTCACTATCGTCGAGCAGTCGTGCGCGCAGTTCGAGCTGCGCATCAGGGACGCGCCGCAGGATTTCAGCCCAGGTATCGAAGACGTCATCGTTGAATTTGGCGAGGCGGTTGAACGAGCCGAACATGACGGGCTCATCGCCATCGCGCAGCGGCGATAGTCGTTCTTCGGCGTCAGGATCTTCCGGATCGACAGCGATCGGCGTGTAGCACAGGCGCCCAGCGGCAAGCCGCACGACATGCTCTGAGTATCGCTGGGTCGAGTCGAGCGGCGTCAGCCATGCATCGTAAATCCACGCGTCCATCGCCGGTACCTCGGTCGTATCGAACCAGTCCAGCCAGCACACTTGCAATGGGGGTGACGCGCTGCGCGAACACGGCAAGGCGGTTGCCGGTCGAAGGGCGGGCAAGGTCAATCGCGACGTCGAGATCGAGCGCGCGCAACCGCGCCAGCAGGGTTGTATCGTCGAGTGCGCTGGCATCGATGGCCTCGTCGGCGAGAGCGTGCAGGCGCTGCGAAGAAGCTCCGTGCGTCCGCTCCAGGTCGACGAGCACGTGATGGTGCCGCTCGCGATCGAAGTGTGCGAGGAGGCCGGCAAGGAAGGTCACAACCGGACCGTCGGTGAGGCGCGGCGATATCCAGCCGATCCTCAGTGGCTTTCCCGCCGGGCGCGCCTGTGCAAAGAATGCTGGCCCGCGCGCGACCAGATGACGTTGCGCGAAGTCCTGATGGGTTGCGAACAAGTCATCGTTCGTTGGCGTCGGATCGTAGTTCATGAGTACGAGGTGGCGTGCTGCGGTTTGCGCGTCGCCGGCGCGCAAAAGATCACGATAGATCGCGAGGCCCGCCTCGGCATCGCCACGATCGATCAACGAAGCGGCGCGGATCTCCTGCGCGGTACGCGCGTCCGGTTGCGCTGCCAATACTTGCGTACTCCAGCGCACTGCTTCGCCAGGATGACCAAGGGCGTGAGCGGCCGCGGCGAGCGCGAGTGCACCATCGATATCCTGCGGGTGGCGCCGCAGATAGGCGCGCAGCAGATCGGCATGTTGCAACTGTGCACGGGCCGCAACGAAATCGGCAAGTACAGCGGCAAATTCATCGCGCGCATCGAACAATGTCAGGTTGTCGGCAGCGGCCAGCGCCTGCACGAAGTCGCCGCTCGCCAGAAGGCTTCGCACGAGTCCGTGGCGCACAACCAGCCAGGCGGGATACGTGTCGAGCACCGCGGCGAAATGGATGGCAGCTTCCGCTGCGCGTGCGCTGGCGAGCAACGCGTTTGCTCGATGCAGATGCGCCAGATCCAATTCGGTCGGAGCTGCCGGCACGCGACCGTCCTAGGCCGCAAATTGCAGACGTGCCAGTTCCGCGTAGAGACCATCCTCACTCACGAGTTGCGCATGGGTGCCTTGCGCAATGATGCGACCACCATCCATCACGACGATGCGATCCGCCTTCT
>JBDSFA010000320.1:0-3864 GCA_039919785.1 Dokdonella sp.
GCCGAACCGCGAGCTCGGCCATGTGCGTACTTTCCGCGACAGCACCGTTTTCCACGCCGCCGCTGATGACCAGTTGCGCATCCTGCAATCGCTGCGTCAGCGCAACCGCTTCCAGCGTCCGCTGCACGCTGGCTTCATTCAGCGCACCGACATCCGCCGGATCGGTGGATTTGCGGCGCACACCACCAGCGAGCAGTACGACCGTGGTCGGCACCGGCGCGACGCATGCGGTTGCCGGTGGCGCGCGACGCTCGGCGATGGCGAGCAGCGTGTTCGCACCCAGCGGTGTCGCCAAGGCGACGCACACGCCGATCAGCAGGTAACCAATGCGGCGCAACCAGCGCAGGGCGCGACCGCGCACCAGCCCAAGTGAAAGGACGAGCAGCAGGCCAAGCACCAGTGGCGACAGAAACAGGTCGATGAACTGCGCAAGGGTCATCGCGGGTCTCTACAGTCGACGCGACAGATCGAATGCGCGCAAGCCCGGCAGCGCACCTTCGATGCCACGCGCGAACGCCATTGCCTGGAAACGCTCACCCATGTCGCCGGGCAGCGTCAGTCGCTTCATCTCGGCGGCCAGTCTCAGATGTTCGAGGTCGGACAATGGCTGCGCCGCTTCCACCAACGCTGGCAAGCCGCTGGCGAGCAGGAACTGTCCCTGCGGTGCGTAGCCAACGAAATCGAGCCCGGCGCCCACGCCTGCCTCAGCCAGCGCGGTGAAATCGACGAACGCAGTCAAATCGGCAAGACCCGGCCAATGCAGCGGGTCAGCGTGCGCGCGATGTCGATAGTGGCAAACCAGGGTTCCATCATCGCGTTGCGGCAAGTAGAACTCGCGGCGCGGATAACCGTAGTCGATGAACAGTGCGACACCCGCGGCGAGCGACGCCGTGACGGCTTCAATCCAGTACGGTAACTGCGGCAGGATTTCCGAGCGATAGGCGTCCGCGAACGGTGCTTCAAGCGACCGTTCGATGTGACGGACCGCGTTCGTGACCAGCGTGTCCGCGGGGCGATCGATGCGCACGAAACGATCGCCCTCGGTCACAACATGTTCTTCGAATACCTCCTGCGCATGGATCGCGAAGCGCGTCGTTGGCAGCGCATCGACAACTTCATTCGCGAACAGTACGCCGCGCCACGACTCTTGCGGCGGGCGCGAAATCCACTCGATGCGCGCAACGAGTTCGGCAGGCAGCTCCGCCTGCGCACGCGCGCATTGACGCTGAGCGAGATCTGCGCTCGGTTCGAGGATCCAGTAGCGGCGCGGCAGCGCATCGATCAGCGCAAACTCGCGCAACGCAGCGATCGCGAATGCGCCGCTGCCGCCGCCCAGTTCGAGGAAGTCCGCGTCTGCACCGATCTGGCGAAGGCTCGGCGCCAGCGTGCGCGCCAGGGTGCGAGCGAACAGACTCCCAAGCTCCGGCGCCGTCACGAAGTCGCCAGCAGCACCGAACTTGGTACGGCCTGCGCTGTAGTAGCCAAGTCCGGGCGCATACAAACAACGCTCCATGAAGCGTGAGAACGGCATCGCGCCCTGCTCAGCAATCTCGTCGCGGATTTGCGCAACGAGTGCTTCGGAATGCGCACGCTCGTCGACATCCGGCTCGGGCAGGAGGGAATTCAAGGCTGGTTCGCGGCCGCTATGTGCGGCACTCTCGCAGGAGAATCAGCAGACAGCATAATTGATGTGCGTGGATTCCCGGCCTTGCCGGGAATGGCGGTGGCCGTTTCAGGAGAACACAACGATGACAAGCGCGAACGAGCGACCCGTGGTACTGCTGACCGGCGCAGCGCGACGGGTCGGCGCAGCCATCGCACGAACCCTGCATGCAGCAGGCTACGACCTCGCCCTGCATTGCCGGCATTCGCGCACCGAGCTTGATGCGCTGCTGGTCGAGCTCGAAATCGCGCGGCCGAGCAGCACGCTTGCGCTGCAGGCCGACCTCGCCGATGTCGAACGCCTACCGCAGCTCGTCGCTGCTACCGTCGCACGCTTCGGCCGCCTCGATGGATTGGTCAACAATGCCTCGGGCTTCACACCGACACCGATCGGCAGCATTACACCCGCACAATGGGACACGCTGTTCGCAGCGAACGCGCGCGCACCGTTGTTTCTCGCGCAGGCCGCCGCGCCGCATCTTGCCGCAAGCAGGGGCGCGATCGTCAACCTGGTCGACATCTATGCGGAGCGACCGCTCGCGCAACACAGCGTGTACTGCATGGCCAAGGCGGCGCTCGTGATGGCGACGCGCGCGCTTGCGCTGGACCTGGCGCCGAACGTGCGCGTCAACGGCGTCGCGCCCGGTGCTGTGCTGTGGCCGGATGCCGGCAAGACATCCTCGGAGCAGGCGCAAGTGATCGCCAACACGCCGCTGCAACGTACAGGCACCCCCGCGGACGTCGCCGGCGCCGTGCTCTGGTTGCTGCGCGATGCTGTGTTCGTGACCGGACAGATCATTCGCGTCGATGGCGGGCGTTTGCTCGGCGCATAGACGCCAGACTCATCCGCGGGACCACGTTGCGCGACATCGTGCAGCGTCGACAGCCCTGTCGTCGTAGACACGTACTTGCCGGAAGCAGATGCGCCGCGAAGGAATGCGTCGCGATCAAATCGCCCGCGCACCGCGCAGATGACGGTATTGGCCCGGCGGCACATACAATGGAAACAGGGATGACTCCTCCATCCGGGACACCTGCGCGAGCAGATGGGCGATGCGTGCGATGTCGCCAAAGAGGGCGCGACGCTGGGCAGTGAGCCAGGGCGCATTGAGGTACGCGCGCAACAGTGCGTCAATGGCCTGCACATGGTCCTGTGCCTGCGCAATCAGTGTCTCGATCTGGCTCGTCGCGACGCGCTCGCGAGCCAGCGCCCAATACAAGTAAGGGTGGAACTGCACGGACTTGATCAGGCTGCTGCGGCGGAACGTCTCGGCGAAACGTTGCAAGCCGACAATCTGCGCATCTTCGTCGCGCCGACGGCAGGCGTCGAGTACGCGGCGCATGTCGTTGCGCAGGGCTGCGTGGTCTTCCAGCAGTTGCGCGATCAGGCGAGGTCGAAAGCGGACGGCGACCTGCTCACCTTCGGCGCTGTCCCATGCCTCCGGCGACGCGCCAGCGGGTGCGCCGCCGAACAGGTTCATGAAAATCCGTAGCACGTCGATCCTCTCGCCTGAGAAGTGAAAGGCCGCGCCGCGGCGGGTGAGCTCGGTTCTACCCGTCTTGTATCACAGCGCGCCGCTCAGACGAATGTCCGCTTCGTCACTCGATCGACACCACCTGCGCAGGTCCGGTCTCGCACGGCGTCTCGCACCACATCTGCGCCAGCGTCTTGCCGCTGAGCGGATGACGCAGCGCGGGCGCAATATCCGCGAGCGGCTTCAGCACAAACGCTTCGGCGAGTTCCTTGCGTGGGATCTGCAGATGACCAGGACCGTCCAGCACGAGGTCATCGAACAACACGATATCAATGTCGAGGGTGCGGCTGGAAAAACGTGGCACATCACGACGACGGCCTTGGCGATCCTCGAGCGCATGCAACCAGTCGTTCAACGCAACCGGATCCAGGGCGGTGTCGATGCCGACGGCAAGGTTCAGGAAATCCGGACCCTCGAAGCCAACCGCGGCGAAACGATAAATCGGCGAGACCAGAATCCCGCCGAAACGCGCACGCAATTCCGTCAGTGCCGCGCGCAGGTTGCGCTCGGGATCGAGATTGGAACCCAAGCTGAGCCAGGCGCGATGCATCGCCTCAGGCATCACCGCGCTCGATGATCACACCGACTGCACGTGAACCCGTCACCGCGCCAAGCTTGGATAATTTCAGACGCAGCCAGCGCACGCCGAATTCGGTGCGGATGATCG
>JBDSFA010000006.1:0-4002 GCA_039919785.1 Dokdonella sp.
ACGAACCCGAACCGGCGGGGCCCGCCGCACTCTGGCTCGCATCCCAGCTTGATGCACCGGCCGTCACTTCGGACCATACGTTCAGGCTCGGGTCGAACGTGCCGTTGCGCACCAGCGGCTGTACAAATGCGCGCTCGAGCGCACCCAGATCGCGTGACCCAAAGTTGTTCGCGAAGATGCCGAGATCGCTGTCGCGCCGATGTTCCACCAGATCGTAGTCGTCGTCGGCCACCGCGGGTGCGAAGTCGACGGCGGCCGAGGATCCGCGTTACAGGAAAAATCCGTTATGGCTTGCCACGCAAATCGCGCTCGCTCGAATCGATCTGGCGCAGGATCGTCCGCAGCAAGCTATTGAACGCACCGACGATGCAATCGGGCAAATCGAGCCGATGCTCGGCCATGCGCACTCGTGGATCGCCGAAGCGCATCTTGTGCTTGAGGACGCGCAAACACAGCTCGGCAACGCGGAGGCCGCTCGTGCAGAACATGCCGAAGCTGCGGCGATTATCGCGGGTTTGCCGGCGGGCCATCTGCTGCGGCGACGTATCGAAGAGTCGAAGCCCCACAAGATTTGACACTTAGACAGCCTGCGATGCGCGAGCCGACGCATGCATCCACGCCCCCGGTGCGAGGCGACACCATCGCGCTGGCGCCCTAGCCTGCCTTCGTTGCGTAAGGGACCCATCCTCACGACCCCCGCGGCTCAACAGCCGAACGGCTGGTCAAGCTGGAATCCAGTGCTTTGGAGGCTCTGCTGCCACGCCCAGCTATCTCGCGTTCCTGCTGGTGGTTTTGGCATCGAACTGAACGTGAGCGGCCTTGAGGAGGTCTCCAAGCTGCGAATCTGCTCATGGAGCGCGCGCGACACGCTGAAGCGAGGAAGACCTGCGCAAAGTTAGCGGCGTAAATCTCGTGCGCGTGTTTGACGCGCCCAGTGCGGCGAAGACGGTGCGTATTGCGACGAGTTGCACCGTGGCCGCGACCTGCCCGGCCATTCGGAAAAACCATCCTCGTCAAAAGTTAGCGGCAAGCCTTATGCCGGGCCATGCCTCATTCGCAGCGCGCCTCCATTGGATCCTGCGGCTACTCGAACCCGTCGGCAAACACTATGTCGCTAACTTCAACAGCGCCCGCATCGCAGCCGTTGCCGAACGGTCGCGCGTAGCTTCGTTGATCGGTGGGCAGGCAGAAAGCGCTGTTCGCTGTATCGATCGCCACACTGGTCGACGCTGGCAGGAACGTTCGGGTATGTCCGCCATGGAGGCTCAGAGATCCAAGCTTCAGCGAACTGGCCGTCGCATTGAGGGTATTGCTGCCGGCACCAAACTGACACGTATCTTCCGTCGTCTTCACGTTTCCCGATGCGCTGTTTATTGCCGATGCATCCAGGCTGCAACTGCCCTGCAGCACGCTATTGAGCACAGTGACAAACAATCCACTGGCACCGCTGCCATAACCACCGAGCGTGGTTCCGCTTATGCCGACGGGACCCACGGTCGGAGCCGCGATCGTCACATGCTTGAGCGACACGAACGTGGAATTGGCGTCGTCGCGAAATCCGATCGCCGCGCCGCGTGGATTCATTGCCGCGGCGGCGACGGTAAAGCTGTTCCCGGAAAAGGTGCTGTTGCGGAGGGTCAATGATCCGCCGGACTCAACCAGCACGGCGCCGCCGACGCTGCCGTTACCGTTGTTGTTGCTGAATGTCGATCGGGTGACCGTCACGTCCGCTCCGGGGTCATTGATCCGCAACGCACCCGGCGCAGAGTCCGTCGCCGTGTTGCTGCTGAAATCGCTGTCGGTTATCGCGACCGTGGCGGCCTGATCGACGTAAACCGGCGCGCCGTTTTGCATGTAATTCACGCGCTCGAGCTCCACGCTCTCGGCGCCCGTCCCCAGCAGACGCAGTCCCAGAGTGGTGTTCTTGATTGTGGTGTCTTGAATATAGGCGTCAGTGTGGTTGCGCAGCGTCAAACCCGACGGCTGGGTCGGATCAAGCGATCCATCAATCACCGTAGCCGCGATGATGACCGCGCCCTGCGTCCCGTTCGAGTTTTCCAGACCCAGTGCCGTGCTGGTGAAGAACGTCGCATTCGAATTGCCGCTGTTGACCATCGATCGAATATCCGAGCGATAGAATTGGAGCACGCCGTATGCATCGGTCGGACCCAGTGCCCATATTTCGCTGGCAGTCGCGACCCGCGCATCGGAAAAATTGGTAACGCTTGTCGCAGCAGTGTCGAGCGCATGCGCGCCATGGCCATCGATTTCCAGATTGACGAATTCGACATCCTGGTCGGTCACCGCGCTGAAGACCGGGTCCGTACCGTTGCCTTCGATCAGCGTGGAATCCCGGCTTACACCGACAAATTTCGCGTTTGCAAGCACGTTCAACGGTCCGAGGGCCATGGTGTATGTCCCCGCAGCAAGGACAATGGCATTCGCTTCCACCGTCAGCGTGCTAGCGGCAATCACAGCCTCACGCAACGAACAATCGGTGTCTTGGCAGCCATTCGGAAAGGGGTCGTCCTGACGCGTGACAGCAAAAGTCGCAGCGATTGCGCTATCGGAACCGCTGACTGTCGCCAGCGCTGCAATGAGAAAACAGAAGGTACGTATGCGAGCCATGTCAGTTCCACTCCATCGACGGATTGCGCGTCTGTCAATTTACTTCACGCAAGGTAACGAGCGAAGGGGCCACGTGCGTGGCGATGAACGCCGTCAGGTCGTGTGCGATGGCAGATGGGCTCAAGCCGATGCTTCAACTCCCGCTGGCGCGCTTCGTTTTGTCGACCGCTGGCGTATTGGAGCTGAAACGCCTCCTTGCTCCCAAAGAAGTCGCTGCTGATGAAGGAGACAAGGCCATAAAGTTCCATCAGCGAGTTCTGGAACGGCGTCGCCGTCAACAGAACCTTGCGGCGATCACGAAGAGCATCATTGAGGATGGTGGCGCGCTTGGCTGCCGATTCACCCTTGTAAAGATTGCGCAGCTTGTGCGCCTCATCGAGGACAACGAAATCCCAGGCGACTGCTTGGAGATCTTGCGCTTTGGAGGCGGCGAACTCATAAGATGTGATGACGATCTTGTCGTCGCTGGCAAATGGATTCAGACATCCATTCTTGCGTTCAATGGCGTAGGTTCTGGATTCCAGAATCTGCGACGGCAACAGGAATTTGTCCGCAAGCTCCTGGCTCCATTGCTTGCGCAGCGTCGCCGGCACGATGAGAAGGATGCGACGGTGCTGTTGCGCCCAGTGCTGAGCAATCACCAGGCCGGCCTCGATGGTCTTGCCGAGACCCACTTCATCGGCGAGCAACACCCCAGCGGCAATCGGTGACTTGAGTGCAAACAAGGCTGCGTCGACCAGGTGCGGATTCATGTCGACCCGCGAAGACGCCAAGGTACGCGTTACGGACGCCTCACCTCGACTACGCAGCGTCAACCAATGCGCAAAGTATTTGCCCTGATGATGCGTGTACTCGGAATTCGCGGGCGAGCAATCTCGCGCTGTCGGAAAGGCATCTGATTTTTCAGGAACCGGCCTTGCCATTGAATCGGACTCTCAAAGGATGCAAAGATTATGACGCCCGGGACTTCCTTGCGCCACGCTTCCCACCGAGACCTCGCGGATCCGAACAAACGAAAAGCCCCGCATCGCCGCGGGGCTTTTCGTGTGGGTTCGGCAAAACAACACCATCCCCACCCAACCCTCCCCTTGAAGGGGAGGGCTTTGTTTCGCGGCGACTGGCTGGATCAGAAATCCATACCGCCCATGCCGCCCATGCCGCCACCGCCGTGGCCATGATCGCCACCGCCGCCGGCTTCCTTCTTCGGCGCTTCGGCAACCATCGCTTCGGTCGTGATCATGAGACCTGCGATCGACGCTGCGTTCTGCAGTGCGTAGCGCGTGACCTTGGTCGGATCGAGGATGCCGAGTTCAACCATGTCGCCGTACTCGCCGGTCGCGGCGTTGTAACCAAAGTTGCCCTTGCCGTCGGCGA
>JBDSFA010000098.1:0-2295 GCA_039919785.1 Dokdonella sp.
AAGTACACGCCGGCCAGCGACAAATTCGCAAGCGCGAGCGTAATCGCCAGCCACTTCTCCGGCGCCAGCAAGGCGATGACTCGAAAGTAGATGCGCAGGATCGACACGGCAGTCCTAAGGTTGAACAGGCGCGAATCCTAACAAACGCACCGCCGACACCCGTGAATTTTTGACACGACGCAAATCGGAGGCACAATCGAGGACTGCCTCGCACGGGATCCGCCCATGACACGCCAACTCACCGCTCTGCTCCTGCTCCTGCTCCTGCTCGCCGGTTGCGCAGTATCACCGGGGTCCAGGACCGAAACCGGAGAAGTGATCGCCCCTTCCGCGCCACAGCCGAGCTATGAAGCAGAACCCGGCCGGGATGCAGCAACGGTGGCCCAGATGCGTGCCGCGCCAGCACCTGCGATACCGACGTTGGAAGCCGCCGAGGGCTCCGCCAACGATGAAAATCGCCTCGTCGCACAAGGCTTCGTCCGTATCGGCAAGGCCTACTACCCGATTGACGTGATCGGCAAGGATGATGAGGCCGCAGCGCGCGACGCGTCGCTGCGACGGGGACAGGAGATCGGCGCGGAACGCGTGCTGCTGTATACGCCCCAAGGCGGGGAGAATGCTGCGTGGATCGCCGCGTATTACGTGCGCTTCAAGTTGCCGTTCGGCGCCAGCTTCCGCGATGTGAATGCGCAGGAACGCCAGCAACTGGGTCGCGACGGCGGTGTCCAGATCGGCTCGGTGATCAGCGGTACGCCGGCCTCGCGCGCGAACCTGATCGCAGGCGACTTCGTGCTGGAAATCGATGGCCACGCCGTCGCCGATCGCGTGGCGTTTCAGGACCTGCTCAAGCGCAGCGCAGGCCATGCGGTCACGTTGACCATCGTGCGCAACGGCGAGACGCTCAAACGCATGGTGCGGCTGGGAGCCATGCCGGGTGCGGATCGCTGAGATCACCCGCGGTTTTGCGGGTTGTCACGCGCTGCGTTTCTGTGGCGCGCGCTCCATCATCCGGTAGATGCCGATAGGTTCGCCGTTGAACTCGAAGCCACAACGCAGATAGAGCCGCTGCGCGGGATTGTTGAATTCAACCTGGATGCGCAGCGGCAGTGCTGCCGCATCCGCTTCGGCGAGCAGTTGAGCCATCAACTCGCCGCCGACGCCACGGCCACGGAAACGCGGCAGCAATGCGATGTCTACGATGCTCATCTGGTCTGCGCGCCGCTCCACGTACAGGCGGCCGACGTCGACGCCAGCGACGCTCACGATGCAGAAGCGCGAGGTATCGTAGTTCTTCCAGTAGTCCTGACGCTGCGCCTCGAACTGCGAGCCGAGAAAGGCATCGATCTGCGCCTGCGCCCAATTCAGCGGCGCAAGCTCGTCGATCCGCGTGCTAGCGTAGACGCTGCGCAGGAAAGCGGTGTCGTGTGTCTCGATCGCGCGCAAGACAATGGCTTGCGTCGGGCAATGGGTCTCTTGCATGGTTGTCCTGCGCTCCACTGGATGGCTTGGCGCGTCGTCGAGCGCACGCGACCTCGCTGACACGAGTGCGGATCGTAGCGGGCGCCGCAGGCGGAGTCGAAGCACGGTGGCAGAACGCCCCCAAAGCTGAGCACCGACGAGATGCAGCGATCTGCATCACGCTTGAGCGGCCGTTTGAGCCCGACAGACGCCAAAGCGGTGTCCTGCCGACCTGTTAAACTGAGGCGTACTTCGTGCCTTCAGGGGGCCGTCATGCCGCAACTTCGTCGTCGTTTCCTTCAGCAATTGGGCCTTGCCGCCGCTGCTTCGCTCGCGCTCGGCAAGGTGCAGGCTGCAACTCGGGCGATCGGAATCGCTCCGGTCGTCAAATCCGGACTGGGTTATTCCGCGTTTCTGCCACAGGTCGGGCACGACTTCACGGCCATGCGCGTGTCGTCGCTGACAGCCACGCTGCGCCTCGTCGAGATCGTGCAGCTCGCGAGCGCGCAGGGTTATCCCGATCCGTTCGCTGCATTCGAGCGCTGTTTTACGCTCGTCTTCGAGAGCCAGACCAAGGCATTTTTGCGTGAAGGCATCTATTCGCTCAGTGCCGGCAAATTCGCCGCGTTCGACGCATTCGTGTCGCCGATCCGCGGCGACAATCGCAGCTACCAGGTCGTGTTCAACCGCGTCTGAAGACTTGCCGCGAGAGTGGCGTGATCGATTCGATCATGCCACGGCGACGGTGGCTTCGCGATTGAAACACGCTTCGTACAAGACGTCTGCGCCTTCACGCCGGACCGGCACCAGAAACACTTCCCAGTTCACGCCATCCGC
>JBDSFA010000073.1:0-2829 GCA_039919785.1 Dokdonella sp.
AAGCCAAGGAGCGCGCCGGCATCGTCAAACGCGGCGCGTGTCATCTGTTCCGGCACACGGCCGCGACGCTGATGCTTGAGAACGGCGCCGACGTGCGCTACATCCAGGAAATGCTCGGCCATGCGAATCTGGCGACGACGCAGATCTACACGCACGTGTCGATCGCCAAGCTGCGCCAGATCCACGCGGCGACCCATCCGGGGGCGAAGCTCCAGCGGCGCCCGGATGGCTGCGAAGCGTCGGAGGCGTAGAATGCACCCATCACAACGGAGCATCCGATGAACGCGATGACATTACGCCAGCATGTCCACCAGATCGCCGAGACGTTGCCGTCGGAAGCGACCTGGGATGACGTGCGCTACCAGGTCGAGCTGCATGCTTCGATCGAGCGCGGCGTGGCTGATGTGCAAGCCGGCCGCGTGATCCCCGTCGAAGAGCTGATGAAAGAGTTCGGCGTCGCTGGATGAGGGTGTACTGGTCGGACGAAGCCTCGCGCCGCTTGCGCGAAATTACCACCTATATCGCTCAGGACTCGCCGACCGCAGCGCACCGTGTCGCGGCTTTGCTGCTGAGTCGATCGCGCACACTGGCGCAACCGCCGCTGCTCGGACGACGCTTGCCGGAGTATCCCGGCATCGACTTGCGCGAAGTACTGGAGCGACCGTATCGGCTGATCTATGCCGTGACCGCGCAAGGTATCGAAATCGTCACGTTGATGCACTATCGACAGGTCTTGCCGGAGGACCCCAATGCGCTGCGCGGCGGGCTGGACCGCTGAGCGATTGCAGCCGACCGCCGAGAGGCTAAGCTCCTTAACCTGCAGCCATGGCTTCGGCGCGCGGCACCCGGCCGCGCAGTCCACCAGCGTCCTGCACGCTGCGCGTCTGCACGCCGTCGATGGCCTGCCTGCAATGCCGCATCCCTGCGCGCGAAAGCGGCGGCAACTAAAGAAGAAATCCGCGCGGAGCCATGGGTAGACCAGCGCCCTGCTATCCCGCCTTCTCTCTTTAGCCGCTGCTCTGCTGCTCGCGTGTGTGGGCACCCAAGCGCATGCCTATGCGCGCACGCCCGAGCGCGTTGGCGCGTCACTAAGCGAACTCGTACAGCAATCGAAAAGTGCGCATCGGGAATTTGCGGCCGCGTCTGTACCTGCGCCGGAAGAAAACGCCGCGCCAACCGTTTGGTGCGTCTGGCAAATCCCGCTCGCCGCGCCCGACTGCACGTCAGCGACACCGCTACATCGGTATTTGTATGCCTATGCCAATCCGACGATCTATGTGGATTCGCACGGGCGATGCGCGGAGCCCGTCACCTTCACGCTTTGCGCTGCGGGATTGAGCGCAGTCATTGGTTGGGCGGGGAGTGCCATTCATGACGAGTGGACCACCGGTGTGGCCTTTGCCACCGCGGCAACGAACCCCCGGAACATCCGCAACGGCGTTGCTGTGGGCGGCATCGTCGCGTCGGGCGGCATGCTGGGGATACGCGCTCCGGCAGGGCTGGGGACGATCGGTTTCGGCACCGACGTGGCGATGCAGATGAACCTGGAAGGCAAGGTTTACGACCAGGTCGATTACGAACGCAGTCTCGCGAATGGCGGCATCACAGCAGGCAGCGGTGCGCTGCTTGGTGTGGGACTGGGCTCAGCCAATGCGTATCTGGCCACGGGCTCGAAGGTAGTTGCAGGCGGGCTGGCGGCGGCGGGTGCCGCGCAGAGCGGCCAGCTGATTGGCGAAGGCGTGGCGAGTGGCGACTACGGCAAGATCGCGCTCGGGACCGGCTTGGCGAGTTTTAGCGTGGCTGGTGGCATGGCAATGGCGCGGCATCCTCTCGGCCCGCTATCTCCGAGGATGAATTCAACTGAGCTGGATGCATCGTTGAACGCGCTGCAATCAAAGATCGGCGGAGTCGATCCGGCAGTGGTGGTGGAGAATCCGACTGGCGGCGTTTCGGCTCGCGCCGATGGTGGTGCGGCTTCGAGCCTTGACCAGCTGCCAAAAGGGGTTGAACCCTATCAGTTGAAATTGTTTCCTGCCGAGGCATATGCACGGCATCAGCAGTATGGGAACACGCCAACAGCAGAGCAGCGAGCTTCGGTACCTCCTGGCATGGAGTTCGATCACAACCCCATGCTGGTTCAGCACTGCGACGACTGTCCCGTCCACACTATCCAGACACTTCGCCATCGCAGAAATGCCGGTTTTTTCGACCATGTGACGACCACCTTGCATGCTTGAAGCGCCCACTCATCTGCTCGCGACGATCAAATCCACCGCAACCCGGTGGTTTTGGTGTTTCTGGAACGCATGCGACACCATCCCCGCCCAACATCCCCGCCCCTCAGGTAGCCTTCCGGCGTTCATCGGTGCGCGGACCAGTGGTCCGCCAGCGCATCTCTTCACCCCCTTGAAGGGGAGGGCTTTGAGCTTTCTTGAAGGAGCGGATTCAGCCGCGATTCTCCCCTTTGAAATCCGGATGGAATTCCTCCCGAGATTGCGGCTCGGCCGCGGTCCGTGTACAGATAGTCCGATCATTACGTTGAAACAGTGAGAGCGCCAGCATGAGTCCCAGCAAGGTCCACGACGGAACAGAGCGCGGCTGGATAGTTCCGATCGGCGGTGCCGAGGAAAAGGAAAACGACCCGCGCATCCTCAAGCGCTTCGTCGACCTGTGCGGCGGCGCCGACGCCGATATCGTCGTGATACCAACCGCGAGCCAACTCGCCGACACCGGTACGCGGTATGAGCAGATTTTTTCCGAACTGGGTGTTGGCCGTGTCACCGCGCTCGATTTCGATACGCGGCGCGACACCACGGAGCGTAGCCGCCT
>JBDSFA010000325.1:0-8247 GCA_039919785.1 Dokdonella sp.
CGACGCTGTTGACGTCGCCATTGGTCGGGCGATACAGGCTGAAGCTCGACCAGTCGCCGGACTCGAACTTGTCGATGCTGGCGAACTGGTACGCGCCGAATTCGGTGCGGCCAAACAGGTTGAAGTACTTGTCGCGCTGGAAGTCGACGCCGGCCTTGATCGTGTGGTCACCCATGAACCAGTTGCCGGCGAAGAAACCGTTATAGGTCTCGACACCGAGCACGTTGTAGTGACGGAACTGGTCGGTGCCAAGACTCACGGACGGCAAGTTTGAAGCGCAACCATTGATGCAGACCTGCACCTGCGGCTGATCCGCCACCGTGCGCGAGACCGCGTCATACTTGCCGCGCGAGAATGAGGCTTCGGTCGAGAACGAGTCGGTCCAATCGTCGTACAGATTCAACACATAGCTTTCAAGATTGCGATTCTGCACATACGAGTAGCTGGACAAGCTCAGCGTATTCGTATTGAACGTCTGAATGATCGGCTGATCGCTCTTGGTCTTGTTGTAGCGGAAGCTCGCGCGGTGACCGTCGGCGATGTTCCAGTCGAATTTGGCCAGATACAGCTTGTTGACCTGATTCGCATTCGACGCGCCGAGGCCGCCCGGCGTCATGCCGTAAGCGTTCGCGATCTGCGTGATGCGGTCGATATCGGCCTGGCTGATGTTGACCGTGTTGGTGGCTCCCGCGCCGATTGGACCGTACGTGGGACCCGGAGCGAGCGTCTTTGATTCCTCGTAGCTGAGGAAGAAGAACAGCGTGTCCTTGATGATCGGGCCACCGACGGTGGCGCCAAAGGTCTTCTTCGCGCTGTAGCCCTTGAAGTCGCTCGGCTGGTCGCTGGTGAGATCCTTCGAATTGGTGTACGCGTCGAAGACGTCGCCGTGGAATTCGTTCGTGCCCGCCTTGGTCACGATGTTGATGTTCGCGCCCACCGCGCGCTTGTTGGTGACGTCGAAGTTCGCGGTCGAGAGGTTGTATTCCTCGATCGCATCGAACGACAGCGGCTGGTTCAGCGCCGGTAGACCGTTGGGCTCAAGGCCGAACGAGTCGTTGGTCGGAACACCGTCAATCGTGATGTTGTTGTAACGGCTGTTCTGGCCGAGCGCAGAGATTTCGCCGCGACCGACGTTGGTCAGCGTGATGTGTGGATCGGTACGCGCAATGTCCTGGATCGAGCGACCCGGATTCGGGATCACTTTCAGTTCGCGCTGCGAGACGTTGCTGCTCAGACCCTTGTTGTCGGCCTGGAAGGTCGCGCCCGGCGCGGCGGCGGTGACGGTGATACCCGTCAGCTCGGTCGCGGTGGAGGCTGCAACGGTCAGATTGAGCGTGGTTTCCTCGGCCAGCTTGAGGTACACATCAGGCTGATCTGCGTTTTCGCCATGCTCGCCCGAGGCCTTGATTTCGAACGGACCACCGACGCGCAAACCTTGCGCGCCATAGCGACCATTCGCATCAGCGACGACGGTGCGCGACGTGCCTGACGGCACGTGGATGATTTCGACAGTTGCGCCGGCGACGGGATGCCCAGCCGCATCAAGCACGCGACCACTCAGCGAGGAAGACGTGTTCTGTGCGTAGGCGGCCGAAACCGCAAAAAAAGAACCGATGACCCACGGCAGCAGCCGCATGCGAAGTTGCTTGTTCATTGCGTCGCCCTTCATCCCATGTTCGTTGGATTTTCGAATACGCAAACCGCAAAAGGCCAGCAGCGCCCCAGTAACATGGGCGATTCAGACGACGGTTTGGATGTACAGACCGTTCCAGATTCCGCGCTGCGAGCGACCGGGGTCCCGAAATGGTTAACGACAGTTTAACCCGAGAATATGACGAATTTGTAACTTCGCGTCACAGGGTGGGTTGCCCGATTACGTGGAACGGCTGTTGTCAACGTAACGAGCGCGCTTGACCGGCCGCAACTGGTGCAGATCGAGCCGCACCAGACCATCCACGCAGCCGCCAAAGGCCGGATCGACACCGAAATCGAGAAACCGCACGCCGGCGGGCTCGCACAGGTCGGCGTATTGGCGATAGAGCACGGGCAACTGCGCACCGAGCGTGGTCAGGCGCTGACGCAGGATCACCAAGCCCTCGGCGATTGATCGTCCGCTCCAGGCGACCGCCGCGACTGTCTCGACCGCGGCCGACAGGACAAACGGATTGCGCGCACGCGCAAGCTGATCGTTGTCGCAGAAATAGTGCCGGTGATAGTGCACGATCCATTCGCGCGCCTCGGCGGGCAAGGTCGCACTGAGGCTGACCGGGCCGATCACATAACGGACATGCGGCTGACTGCGCAGGTAGGCGCCGATGCCCTGCCACAGATAGTCGAGGCTGCGCGACCCCCAATAGGCCGGCTGCACGAAACTGCGGCCGAGCTCGACCGCTTCGGGCAGGAAGGCATGCGCGCTCGGCGCGTAATCGAACAGGCTGGCTGAATACATGCCACTGAGGCCGCGCTCTTGCAGGATTGGACCGACTTCGCCCAGTCGGTAAGCGCCGACGATCGCCAGCGCGGTCTCGTCCCACAACACCAGATGACGATAGTAGGTGTCGTAGCGATCGAGGTCACGGCGCGCGCCCGTCCCCTCGCCGACACGGCGGAACGCCAGTTCGCGCAGTCGCCCGATCTCGCGCAGCGCAGGGCAGTCGCCGTGTGCATCGAGCAACAGGATGCGCTTGCCGTCATTGGTCTGGCCGAGCACCTGGGCCTCGCGTAACGCGTTGCGCACGCGCAGTGGCGATTCCGGATGGGCCACCGCGCCTGAGGTCGGGAACACGGTCGGACGTCGGCGCGAAAGGCGGTAGACATGCTGGCGCATGTCTTGCGCGATCTGCTCCGGCTTGGTGGTTGCGCTCGTCAACGCGGCGGTCGAAACGATTTCGCCCACCTGGAAACCAATGCGCGCACTTTCGGCGCCGAAAATTTCGCGCGCCAGCAGCAAGGACGACAGCGGCTTGGCCAGCATCGATACACCGTAGAACATCGGTGAATTCTGCGCCGCGATATGGACCGGCAGTACCGGCGCATCGGTCTTCAGGGCAAGCCGCGCGAAACCGGCTGACCAAATCGTATCGCGCACGCCTTGCGGGCGCATGCGCGACACTTCGCCAGCCGGGAACACGATCACCGCCTCGTCACGCGCAAGCGCGCGATACGCCTCGCGCGCACCACCCAGCGCGCTGCCACTGCCAAATACCGGCAAGGGCAGCAACAATGGCGCCAACGGCTCCAGCTTCATGAGCACGTCGTTGGCGAGCACTTTCACGTCGCGCCTGACGGAACCAACCAGGTTGATCAAGGCCAGCGCATCGAGTGCGCCCAGCGGATGGTTCGCAACGATCACGACACGACCTTCGACCGGGATGTTTTCGCGATCGGTATTGGCAACGCTGTAGCTGATCTTCAGGTATTCGAGAACCCGCTCCACAAAATCGAAACCGGTGCTCGATCCGGCGTAGGCGAGAACGGCATTGATCTGCTCTTCACAGGCGATCCGGCGCAGCATGCCGACAACAGGCTGCGCAAGACTGCGCGCTTTCCCTGCGGCAAGGCGCGGGAATCGTTCATAGAAGCTGCGTTCGACGCTGATCAAGGCGCACCTCGGCTGATGGCGCAGGCAAGCTAGCGCGCGCTTGTTACAAATCGTGTGTCCGGCCGCCTTCTTGGGAAATGGGGCGCCATCGGACTGAGCAGTCTACTGGGATGCGGGCAAGGATTCCGGAAACAAACAGCGGACGGAAGCGGACGTCAGTCACGACAACCCGGCGAGCTTGACGTAGGCGACGACACCGTCGAGAAACATCTGCACCGACAACGCGACCAGCAGCATCCCGGTCAGTCGTTCAATCGCGGTGAGCACACTTTCACCGAGCCAGCGGAAAAGATAGGTCGCTGAAAGCAGGATCAAGGCTGTTGCCAGCCAGGCAACGAACAACGCCACGCTCCAGTCAACCGTTCGACCCGGATTGCTGTTCGCAATGAGCATCACTGCCGCCATCGCCGAAGGGCCGGCCACGCCCGGTATCGCCATCGGCACGATGAACGGTTCGGCATTTCCATCGTCCCCAAAAATGCCGTCCTTCGGTGGAAAGATCATGCGCAATCCGATGATGAACAGCACGATGCCGCCAGCTATGCTGACCGATTGCTGCTTGAGCTGCAGCAGGGTCAGCATGGTCTGACCGCAGAACAGGAATACGAACAGAACCACGAGGGCGATCAGCAGTTCGCGCGCGAGCACGAAGCGACGGCGCGCAGGTGCGACTTTCTTGAGCAACCCCATGAAGACCGGGATGTTGCCGAGCGGGTCCAGGATCAGGAACAGCAGGATGCCAGCCGATACCGTACTCATCGCAGGTTCCATGCTGCCTCCCGTTGAATGCCGTTGCACGTGCTCATGCAGCGTTCTCACGCAGGTCGACGATGGCGCCGCGCCAGTTCCGTGCGTCGGCGCCGAGCAGGCTTGCAATGGCGCCCGCCGCGAAGGCCGGGTCCGGATGCTGCAGCGTATTCTCACCGTAATACGCCGCGCGGCGCAGCGCGGTACGCATCGGGCCCGGCAACACCGCATGCGTGCGCACGCTGGAGCTTTCGGTTTCCTGGTGCACGATCGAGGCGAGCCCCTGCAATGCATGCTTGGCGACGCCGTAGCCGCCCCAGAACGCCTTGCCAACGCGAGCAAGGTCATCGAATACAAACACGATCGCCGCGTCATCGGCGCTGCGCAGCAGCGGAAGGCAGGCCTGCGTCAGCAGGAATGGCGCCGTCAGGTTCACCTGCTGCGTGCGCGTCCATTCCTCCGGCGTCTGCTGATCGAACGGCTGCAAGGTGTCGAACTGCGCAGCAGCATGCACAAGGCCATCCAGACGTCCAAACTCGCGTTCGATTGCGGAAGCGAGTTCGGCATAGTCCTTCGGCGTCGCGCCGGCCAGATCCATCGGATACAGCGCGGGCGTCGGCGCGCCCAGTTCGGCGACTTCATCGTAGAGTGCTTCGAGCGCACGCACCTTGCGTCCCAGCAGCACCACCGTTGCCCCGGCCGATGCAGCGGCGAGCGTCGTTGCACGACCAAGGCCACCCGTAGCGCCGGTGACCAGCACGACGCGGTCGCGCAGCGATTCCGCGGCGGGCGCGAGGACGCCGTCCGCCGGGCACATCAACTCCAACATGCTTCAGGCCTTCTGCGTGTCCTGGACCAGGCGTTCCAGCTCGCCCGATTCATAGAGTTCAATCGCTATGTCGCAACCGCCGATCAACTCGCCGTGGATGAATAGCTGAGGAAAGGTCGGCCAGTTCGAATAACGCGGCAGGTTCGCGCGCACCTCCGGATCCTCCAGCACGTTGACTGAATGGTAGTTCGCGCCGGCAGCCTTGAGTGCCTGCGACGTGCGGCTGGAAAAACCGCACATCGGAAACTGCGGCGTGCCTTTCATGAAAAGCACGATCGGATGCGATTCGAGAGTGCCCTTGATGCGTTCGATGACGTCCATTGCTGACCTGATGCCTTGGGTGACCGCGATACTGCGCGTAATTGCGCAGTTTAGCAGGGTCAGGGCATGGATCCTGAAAGGACAATCCACTCGTCCTGAACGTAGGCGCACAACGTCGGATCGGCAGGATGCGCAGGCCGGCTTCTCGATTTTTCGCCGTTGGCGCGACGCTCAGGACGAACGGATTGCGCATCGCCCCCGCGAAGGCGGCTCAATGACCCCTGCAGGCATCCTGCTAAACTCGCAAGTCCTACCCCATTGGCAAGGACAGTCTCATGGCGATCGAACTTCCCGCACTTCCCTGGGCGCGCGACGCGCTGGCTCCGCACATCTCCGCGGAAACCATCGACTACCACTACGGCAAGCATCACCAGGCCTACGTGACCAATCTGAACAATCAGATCAAGGGCACCGAATTCGAGAACCTGTCGCTCGAAGAAATCATCAAGAAGTCCAGCGGCGGCATGTTCAACAACGCCGCGCAGATCTGGAACCACACGTTCTACTGGAACTGCCTCAAGCCCAATGGCGGCGGCGAACCCAGCGGGCGTCTCGCCGACGCGATCAACAAGGCATTCGGCGGATTCGCACAATTCAAGGAAGAGTTCACCAAGACCAGCGTCGGCACCTTCGGCTCAGGCTGGGGCTGGCTGGTGCAGCGGCCGGATGGCGGCCTCGCCCTTGCGAGCACCTCGAACGCGGGCACGCCTATCACCGGCGCAGACAAGCCGCTACTGACCTGCGATGTATGGGAACACGCCTATTACATCGACTACCGCAACGCTCGCCCGAAATACCTCGAAGCGTTTTGGAACCTCGTGAATTGGGAATTCGCGGCGAGCCAGATGGCCTGATTGCGCAAAGCCCCCTCCTCCCAGGGGGCTTGGGTCGCGATGGTTCTGATGTAGGCCGGACGCACGCAGTGCGACCGGCAAATGCCGCGAGGTCCTGCGGGCCGCGTCCAATGGGTCGGACCTACCCCAGCACCGCGAGCACCGGTTCGATTTGCGCCTCGCGACCCAGCGCGTGTCCGATCCGCGTCAGGGTCTCGCGCAGGTCCGAAGCGTTCTGCGCACACACCGTCGCGTGGCCCACCTTACGCCCCGCACGCGGACTCTTGCCGTAGTCGTGCCAGTGCGCGCGCGGTTCGGCAAGAACCGGATTTGCCGCTGGCAGCTCGCCGACCCAATTGAGCATCACATGGATGCCGAGCGCGCTCGTATCACCGAGCGGCAAGCCGAGTACGGCGCGCACATGATTCTCGAACTGGCTCGATGGTGCGCCTTCGATCGTCCAGTGTCCTGAATTGTGCACGCGTGGCGCCATCTCGTTCCCTAGCAATGCGCCATCGCGCACGAACAGTTCCAGCGCAAACGTTCCAACGTAGTCGAGTCGTTCGGCGATGCGCCGCGCGTGCGCGAATGCAATCGGCGCGAGTGCGTCGGTGTCAGGCGCCGGCGCGAGGCTGACAGAAAGGATGCCGTCAGCATGCCAGTTCTGGGTCAGCGGATAGGTGCGAAATTCGCCGTCGCGCGATCGAACGGCGATCACTGATAGCTCGCGCTCGAACGGCACGAAGGCCTCGAGGATCGAAGGCGCACCACCGAGCGCAGCCCATGCCGCATCGACGTCGGCGTGCGACTTCAGGCGGTACTGCCCTTTGCCGTCGTAACCGAGGCGCCGTGTCTTCAGAATGGCCGGGGCGCCAATCCGCTCGATCGCCTGCGCGAGGTCGGCCGCACTGTCGACCACGGCAAACGCGGGTGTATCCAGACCGATTTCGCGGAAAAGATTTTTCTCCGCGAGCCGGTCCTGCGACAGTGCGAGCGCGTGTGGATTGGGAAAAACCTTGGTGTGCGCCGTCAGCCAATGCGCCGTGTCGGCTGGCACATTCTCGAAATCGAAGGTCGCCACGTCGATGCGCCGCGCGAAATCAGCCAGCGCCTCAAAATCGCGCCAGTCGGCGCGCAGCAACGGCGCGACCTGTCCAGCGCAAGCGTCTTCAGCGCTGTCGACAACGACAAAACGCAAACCCAAGGGCGCACCGGCGAGCGCGAGCATGCGCGCCAGCTGGCCTCCGCCCAGAATACCGATCGTGCTCATGCGCTTGCGCCGGGGTCGGGCTTTGCGAGCACGGTCTCGGTCTGTTCGCGGCGGAACGCATCGAGTCGCATCGCGAGGGTTGGATCTGTCGTCGCCAGCATGGCGGCGGCGAGCAGGGCGGCATTGATCGCGCCCGCGCGGCCAATCGCCAGCGTCGCGACGGGAATGCCGGCCGGCATCTGCACAATTGACAGCAGCGAATCGAGTCCGTTCAGCGCGTGCGACTGCACCGGCACGCCAAGTATCGGCAGGCGCGTCTTCGCTGCCAGCATGCCGGGCAGATGGGCGGCGCCGCCGGCGCCGGCGATGATGGCGACGAGACCGCGTGCAACCGCGCTTTGCGCGTAGTCGAACAACAAATCGGGTGTGCGATGCGCCGAGACCACGCGCGCCTCGTGGGCGATGCCGAGCCGTTCCAGCATTTCCACCGCATGACGCATCGTTTCCCAGTCCGACTGGGATCCCATCACGACGCCGACTCGCGGCTGTCCGGTCGCATTTTCGGTCATGGCAGCCACGCACTTAAATCGCTATTGTACGCGTATTCCGCCGTGCGCCAGCCGGCCAATCCAGCGTATCCCATGGACAAACGTCTGCTCGATATCCTCTGCTGTCCGGTCACAAAATCGCCACTGCGATTACTGAC
>JBDSFA010000420.1:0-2650 GCA_039919785.1 Dokdonella sp.
CACGACACGCCGCTATCGCGACAATCCGCTGGTTGTACAAGGCCCCGGCGCCGGACCCGAAGTCACCGCCGCCGGCGTGTTCGCCGACTTGCTGCGCGTCGCAGCCGGACTCGGAGCGCGCCTGTGAACGCGTTGCTTCCCTTCTCCGAAAGGAGAAGGAAAAATCATGGAAGAAGAAGGAGCGTCACCTCTTGAATACACAAGCAACCGCCTTCTCACCCGCCAGCGTCGGCAACGTCGGCGTTGGCTTCGACATTCTCGGCCACACCCTGCTTGGGCCGGGTGACCAGGTCACCGTGCGCCGAATCACGGAGCCCAGCGTGCGCATCACGGCGATCCGCGGCAGCATGGCCTTGTTGCCGATGGAGGCCGCACGCAATACCGCCGGCGCTGCGTTGATCGCGATGCGGATGGCGCTTGCGCTGCCGTTCGGCTTCGAGATCGAAATCGACAAGGGCATACCCTTCGGTTCCGGCATGGGTGGATCGGCCGCGTCCGCCGTCGCCGCCCTCGTCGCTGCCAACGCGCTGCTCGATGACCCCCTGTCACGCACCGAGCTATACCCATTCGCACTCGAAGGCGAAGCGGCCGCGAGCGGCGGCCACCACGGCGACAACGTGGGTCCGATGCTGCTTGGCGGGCTCGTGCTTGCCACACGCGATCGCCTCGTACCGATACCCGTACCGCCCGGCCTGCATTGCGCGCTGGTGCATCCGCATGCGGTGCTTGAGACACGTGAGGCGCGAGCCGCACTTGCGGGCGCGTATGAGCTGGGCAATTTCGTCGCACAAAGCGCCAATCTCGCCTTGCTGCTGGCCGGCTGCTACCGCAGCGATATCGACCTCATACGCACCGGCTTGCACGACGTGCTGGTCGAACCACGCCGCGCAAAACTGATCGGCGGTTTCGCCGCGGTGAAGCTGGCCGCACTCGATGCCGGCGCGCTCGGCGCAAGCATCTCTGGCGCAGGTCCCAGCGTGTTTGCGTGGTGTGCGGACAAGGCGACGGCGGACACCGCCACAACCTGCATGCGCGCCGCGTTCGCGAAGACCGGCATGGACAGCGACGCGTGGGTTTCGCCGGTTGCCGGTCCCGCTGCGGAAATCGTCGCATGAAGTACGTCAGCACACGTGGCAATGCACCCGCGATCGGACTGGGCGCCGCTCTCGCTGCAGGACTCGCGCCCGATGGCGGCCTCTACGTGCCGCAGACACTGCCGAGCTTCGCACCCGAAGATTTCGCCGGCTGCGATACGCTCGCTGCCGTCGCCACGCGCTTGTTGCAGCCATTCTTCGAGGGCGATGCACTCGCTGCGCAGCTCGGCGCCATCTGCGCCGAAACGCTCGACGTACCAGTTCCCCTGCGCGCACTCAAGCCCGCGCGCACGCACCTGCTTGAACTGTTCCACGGCCCGACCGCCGCGTTCAAGGATTTCGGCGCGCGTTTCCTCGCCGCCTGCCTCGCACGCAGCCGCAGCGACAACGCAAAGGAATTGACCGTCCTCGTCGCGACCTCGGGCGACACCGGCGCCGCAGTTGCCGCGGCGTTCCATCGCCGACCCGGATTCCGCGTTGTGATCCTGTACCCGGATGGCCGCGTCTCACCGCGCCAGGCCCACCAGCTCGGCTGCTTCGGCGACAACGTCGTCGCACTGCGCGTGGCCGGCGCATTCGACGACTGCCAGGCACTGGTGAAGAAGGCGCTCAACGATGAAGCGCTCAAGGCCTTCGTGCCGCTGACCTCGGCCAACAGCATCAGCCTCGGCCGCTTGTTGCCGCAAATGACGTACTACGCGCACGCATCCCTCACGCACTGGCGCGCGCACGGCGAAGCACTGCATTTCGTGATACCCACCGGCAACCTCGGCAACGCACTCGGTTGCCTGCTCGCGCGTGCGCTCGGGCTGCCAATCGGCGACGTGGTGCTCTCGACGAATGCGAACCGCGTGCTCGCCGATTTCTTCGCCGGCGGCGACTATGCGCCGCGTGCGAGCATCGCAACACTTGCCAACGCGATGGACGTGGGCGCGCCGAGCAATTTCGAGCGGCTGCGCTGGCTGTATCCGCAGGAAACCGCGATGCGTGCCGCACTGCACGCCGAAGCGGTCGACGATGCGCAGATCCGCGAGGTGATCCGCCTCAGCGAAAAGCGCTACGGCTGCGTCGTCTGCCCGCACACAGCCACCGCGCTGTGCGTGCTCGAACACCTTCGCGCAGCGGACGAGTGGCGCGATCACGCCGTCGTCTCGACCGCATATCCGGCAAAATTCGATACGGTCATCGAACCGCTGATTGGAAAGCGCGTCGACGTGCCACCGGCGCTTGCTGCCCTGCTTGACCGCCCCGCGCACGCCGTGCCGATCGCCGCTGACTACGCCGCCTTGCGCAGGCGGCTCGCACACCCGGCGCCTCGCGTCTGAGAGGGGTTTGGCTGCAGACGCCCATGTCGTGGCGCCAGACAAACCGCGCCGCGAGAGCCGGGCTTGGCGTTCAACGGCCTGCGCGCTATGATTCGCGCCCTCGTCCGGCTTCATCGCTGGGCGATTGATGATCATGGGGCGGTAGCTCAGCCGGGAGAGCGCTGCGTTCGCAATGCAGAGGTCGAGGGTTCGATCCCCTTCCGCTCCACCAAGATATCAAGGACTTGCAAA
>JBDSFA010000111.1:0-9493 GCA_039919785.1 Dokdonella sp.
TGTTCGCCGATTGCACGCATGATGGCCTGCTGCGCGGCATCGCGCGTTGGGATGGCGCACAGCCACACTCACCGATACAGATCGATCCGCAGGCACGCCTCGCGATCACGATCGAGAACGCGAGCACCGACATCCGCTATCAGGGTCTGGTGATGGCCGAAGGCACACATCTTTCGCAGGCATTCGAAGGCTATTTCGAGCGCTCCGAACAATTGCCGACACGGATCGTCCTTGCCGCGTCCAGTGGCCGCTGCGGTGGCCTCATGTTGCAGAAGATCGCGGGCAGCGGCGGCACTGCCTCCGTCGACGCCGATGGCTGGAACCGAGTCGGCCATTTGCTTGCGACGTTGACACCGGAAGAACTGCTCTATCTGCCGGCGGAACAACTCCTGCTGCGTCTCTTCCACGAAGAAGGCGTGCGCCTGCAACCCGCGCAGCCGCTTGCGTTTCGTTGCACCTGCTCGCGCGGTCGCGTCGAAGACATGCTGCGCTCGCTCGGTCGCGCTGAAAGCGATGCGACCCTCGCAGAACAGGGTTCGATCGAAGTCACCTGCGAATTCTGCAATCGCCGCTATGTGCTGGACGAGGCGGATGTCGAAGCCGTATTCGCGTCAGCTTCTGCCTCTATGCCGCCGACGGAGCCTCCAGCGACACGGCACTAAATCGGCGCGCCCGGCGGAATCACCGGCAATGGCCGCAACTTCACCGACTTCGGATCGGCCAGGTATTTGCGAATCAATTCCGCCGCCTCGCTGCGACTCGCTTCAACGCCGTCTCGCCCCGAATTCTTCGTCAGCCACACCTGCCACTTCTGCAGTGACGCGCGTACGCTGGCCTCGACCTGCGCATCGAGTTGCGCGGCATCGACAACGCTCAACAAGGAATCCAGTACCACCCAGTTCGCAGCCGTCTGCACGGCGTCGCCTGCCGGAATATTCGCGGCGATTGCATCGCGCTGCCAAGTGCCGTGGAACACCGCATCGAGCGTATCGGCGATGCCGGGCTCGTGCGTATCACGGGCGTGCTGCCAGGCGAGGCGATTGAGGCGCTGCGACGCGAACAGGTATTGGGTCGTCTGCGCAGCACCGGCTTCGACCGCGGCGAACGCATCGAACAAGGGTGCCGTGCGCGTCGTGAAGTATTCGCGATTGCGCTGGTAGTCGTTGCCGGGTGGCGTGACGAGATCGAGCACATTGGCGGGCAGCGCGAGTTGTTCCGCTCCCAGCGTCGCGACGAGACGATCGAGTGCCGCGCGTTGAACGTCGGCCGCGACGGCCTTGGTACCCGCCTGGCGGTCCGTTGCCTGGGAGTACGCATAGTTCGCGCCGCCCAGCAGGCGTGCTACGGCTTCGACCTGGTAACGATGTAGTAGATAGATCGGCACCAGTCGCGCTTCGAGTTCACCCGTCTGGCGCTCCGGCGGCAATACGCCGATCGAGAAATGCTCCAGTGCCTTGCGCCGAACGGCCAGCAGGGAATCGAAGGATTTCAGCGTGTCCGGGCCGAAATCCCACAGCAGGCCATCCGGCTCGGCATCGCCTGGGGCGCGCGCGTCGGGATCGCTGATGTAACGGAAACCAGCTTGTGCGATATCGGCGCGCAATTTCGCCAGCGATGCAGCCTCGGTTGCGGGCGCGAATTGCGCATACCCATGCGCGACCACGAAATCGTCCCAAGGCCCGACGCCTACGCCGTACGCATGATCGAGGCTGATCGCACCATCGGCGCCAAGCTGCAACAGCGGGTGCGGGTAATCCATTACCGAACCGTTGCCGAGCCTGCTGCTGGCGAAGTTGTGGGCAAAGCCGAGCGCATGGCCGACCTCGTGCGCCGCGAGCTGGCGCAGGCGCGCGAGCGCCATCTGCGCGGCCTGCCCTTTCAGCTCCGCTGCATTCGCCTTGTCGTAGGGTGCGAGCAGGCTCTCGGCGATGAGGATGTCCTGACGCACGCGCTGCGAACCGAGCGTGACCGAACCCTTGATGATTTCGCCCGTGCGCGGATCAACGATCGGCTGGCCGTACGACCAGCCGCGCGTATAGCGATGCGCCCAGGTGATCAGGCTGTAGCGGATGTCCATCGGGTCGACGCCTTCGGGCAGCAGCTCGACGCGATACGCATCCTTGTAACCTGCTTTCTCGAACGCCGTTTTCCACCAGTTCGCGCCTTCCAGCAGAGCCGAGCGCACCGGTTCCGGCGCACCACGATCGAGGTAGAACACGATCGGTTTCTTCACTGCACTTTGCGCCGCCTCGGGATCGACTTTGTCGAGGCGGAAACGCGGCTGCACACGCACGTCGATGCTCGATGCGAGCGGCTGCGCATAATCGGAATAGCCGACACTGAACGCGCCCGAGGCGGGGTGGTACGCCCGCGGTGAATAGCCCGCACCGGGCAGCCGCACGAAACTCAGGTGTTGATGCACGGTCAGGCTCGCCGGGTCCATCGCGACGTCCTTGACGAACTGTTCCTCGCCAGGTCCCTTGAAGGTCAGCAGCGCCTCGAGTTCGGTATTGTCGGGAAAGCTCTTTGCATCGGCGAGCGAAACCGCACTGCGCTTGTCGTCGACTTCATACTTGCCCTGCTTCGCATCGACGAGTCGACGCGCAATGCCGTGGCGGTCGGACATCAGCAGCGAGCTGATGTCGACGACGGCTTCCGCATCCGCGCCCTTGCGTTCGCCCACCACCTCGCCGGACCAAAGTACAGACTCCGCGAACGCTTGACGCACGCTGAGCGCCTCATCCGGATTCGACGACAGTGCACGGAACTTGGTGTTGTCCTCGACCAGCAGCACACGCGTGCCGACGCGACGCAATTCAACCAGATGCGACTCGCTGCTCTGGCCACGATCGAGGCCGATGTCGTTTGAACCGACGGCCCACGGCAGCGCGCTGAGCAGCAGGAACGGTGTGTCGAATGCACGCACACCCAGCAGAACGCGACCACCTGCCACATCGCGGTAGACATCGAAGAAGCCCGCAATGTGCTCGCTGCCACGGGTGGCCGTGGCGATATCGCCTGGCGCTTTCGGGTCGGTGTTCGCTGTGGGTGCGGCCGGCTTGGCCGAAACAGCGACAGCGAGCATCGCCCCGAGCAATCCACAAACCAAGCCGCGCATGCGTTTCATCCCCTGCCCCTGTGTCCGGTTCAATCGACAATTCTGCACGGATTGGCACGCTATGCACATGCCAAAGCTCATGCAGCGTTCTATCCGCCACGCTCGACATGGCGTCCGTCATCGCGTGGGCAGCCGCGATTTGCACCAGCCCCGGAGCGAACTTCTTCGGCTAGTGCTGGCGCCCGGACGGCGGGCGCTTGCCGGTCCGCGACCATTCGACCAGCTGGTCGAATGCCTTGCCGATCTGCGCAATCGTAAAGGCGCAATGCCCTTGCGCATTGAGGTACTGCTGCACGAAGTGATCACCATGCCCCGCCCACTGAGCCATCATCGCGTACTCGAACGCCGTCGATGCGATGACCAGTGGATCACCGGTGTCGTGCAGCGCAAGCAGTGGCTTGAGCAAATTTCCGCTCGGCGTATACCAGCGCGACATCAACGCCAGCGCGCGCGGGTCCGCGCGAAAACGCTTGACCCCGTCATTCAAGGCGTAGTCGTCCGTGGAGCCGGTGTAGATCAGATCGGCATTGCCGAATGGATTGCCGTGCGTGCGCTGCTGCATTTCCTTGATGTCATACGCGATCGAGGCGAGCACCCCGGGAAGATTGTGCTCATCGCCTGCACCGTAGAGCGCACGCAACGACGCCGCCGCTTTCGGATTCGCGCGCATGGCTGTCGCGATCTTCAACACAATTTCGTCGGTCGGCTTGTACGCCTCGTCGAACGGCACCAGCGTGCCGAAAATGCCGGGAAAATAGAAATCGAACGCCGCGACCACGGCAAAATCGCGCTGCATGAGGCGGTCGCTGGGTTCGATCGCGCCGCACAGCGACAGCGCGCCGTCGTACGTCTGTGGCGAAGTTTCGACCGCCATCACGCTGAGGATGCCGCCCATCGACATGCCCATCGCGAAGGTTTCCTTCGGCTGACCATGCTTGCCGATGAAGAATCGACGCAGTCGTTCGCTGTCGTCGCCGGCCTGTTCAACCGCCCAGCCAGCCGCCGAATAGCCGGACTGGATCACCGCAAAACCCCTGGCCAGCATCGGATCGAACATCGGTGACAAGCGTTCGCCGTCGCCAAACACGATCGGCTCGGTCGAATAGCCATGGAAGAAAATCACCAGGCCTTGATTCCAGTCGGCCGGAATGTCGATTCGGTAGGCGGCACCTGCCTGCGTACCAATCTCGGTGATTGCATGAATCCGCGACGGAACAGGTGTCGTGCGCTCTCGTGCGCCAGCCGAGAGCACCCAGCAAGCGAGCAGGATGCAAACGACCGATCTGCGCATCATGTCTGTGGGGTGCGATCAGGATCGACAAGCGTGTCGAGGCGTAGATGCAAGCCGGCCAGTTCGTCGCGCAGCGTATCCACCTCCGCTTCGAGCCGGGCAATGCGCTCGTTCGCGTCCGCCCGCGACGCACTCGCGGGCGTCGGTGTCGGAGTCGGGTTCACAAAGGCATCGGCAGCGACCGGACCGCACAACAGGTGCATGTATCGGTCTTCACGTTGACCCGAGCCGCGTCCCAGCCGCAGCGCGAACGCCGGATCGCGCTGGATCAGCCGGTCAAGCGTATCGCGCACGTCATCGAGGCCAGGAAATTCCGCGAGACGGTCCGTGCGCGTAAGCAATTCAGCCAGTGTTTGCGGCCCGCGCAGCAACATCACGCACAACACGGCCCGCTGACGCGCGGTCACACCGTAGGTTGTGTCGAAGCGATGCTCGTAGCGAACTGCGCGTTGCGAGGCGGGCGCCACCTTGACCAGGCCCCTGTTCTCCATCACTCGCAAGGCATGCGCTACCGCGCCGGATTCAAGATGCATCACCGGTTCGCGGCTGGTCTTCTGGTTACTGGCAGCGACGAGGGCGTTGACCGTCAGCGGATACACCTCGGGCGTTATCGCGGCCTTCTCGACCAGGCAACCCAGAATGCGCGCCTCGATCGGATTGAGCAGCTCCAGCGGTTTCGCGATTTCGTTTTCCAAGTGGCGCTCGTGAGTCGGTACGAATGCCAAGTGTAGCGCGCCAAACAAGACCGCGCCGCACACGACAGAAGCGGGTGGTTTTGCCCACAGACCGAGGGCGAACGATCATTGAACGCCGCGCCTCAGTCGAAGCTGTTGGCGAAGATGAGGTCACCTTCCTGCGGCAGGTTGGCAAGACAGTCGAACGCGCGCGCTGGCAACAGCACCCGCCCGACGGCCGGCCTCATGCAATTCGCGTGTGGTGCGGTTGAGCTCGAAGCGATCGAAACGATAGTGCGCAGTCATCGTCATAGGGTAACGTGACGTCGCGCTTGCCGACGCCGTCATGACCCTGCGCAACGGCAATCACCCGACCAATGCACGCTGCGCGGACATCGACGCGGTGCGCCAGGTTGACGGCGCGAACGCATGCAGCGATGCTGACGCCAATCCACCGTTACGGCCACGAGCGTGCTTCGACATGGACGAAGGTGTGACTTCCCTGCTGGCAGCAGCGAATCGTGGCGACACGGCGGCGGAAGAGCGCCTGTTCGAGCGGCTCTACGCGGAACTGCGCCAGTGCGCACATCGCCACCTGCGCACCCATGCCAGTAGCATCCTGTCTACCACCGCGCTGGTGCACGAGACCTGGTTGAAGCTCTCGACGGCCGAAAACCTGCTGCCTGAAAGCCGTGCGCATTTCATGGCGCTTTCGGCGCGCGCCATGCGCCAGATCATGGTCGACTACGCGCGCCGCGCCAGCGCCGAAAAGCGCGGCGGTGGCGCGATTTTTCTGACCCTGGACGACCAGGTTCGTGATGGGGCCGAGGAGGCGCTCGAAGTGCTCGCATTGGACCGCGCATTGGCGACGCTCGAAAACATCGACGCGCGCGCCAGTCGTGTCGTGCAACTGCATTTTTTTGCCGGGATGACGTTTCTCGCGATCGCCGAGCTCGAAGGTATCAACGAGCGCACCGTAAAGCGCGACTGGCAGGCCGCACGCCTGCTGCTGGCTGCGGAGATGCGCGCACCGTCGTGAATCGCTGGTCGGCGATGTCAACCCGCAATACGCCAGGGCGTGGAAATACACCAACACGCAGGCGACTCGCCGCCCGCCTGCGGTTACGATTGCAGGTCCACAGCCCGAACGATTCCATGCATCCCGTCAGCGTTCACGCCCCGCACGAACTGGTTCTGATGGACGCACCCGTACTCACGACGGGTCAGCTCCGCCAGATATTCCAGGACCCGCGCGATGCACGCATGTTGATCAAGGTCCTGCGCAGAGAAGCTATCGAACGGCGCTGGGGCGGTCGGGCACGCTGGTACAAACGTTTGCCGCGCACGCTTCACTACGGCGGCTACGTGCGCGAACTCAAGGAATACATCGCAACGCGCGCGCGCGCGCCCGAACTCAACGCGCCCATCGCCAACATGGTCGGCATCGTCCACACGGACCTTGGCCTCGGCCTGGTGAGCGAAAAAGTGCAGGCGTCCGATGGCAGTCTCGCTCCTACCCTCGCATCGCTGTACGAACGCGAACGCGGTTTCAGCGCGGATATCGAACGCGCGCTCACGCAATTCCTAGACGACCTGCTCGCGTGCAATGTGATCGTGGGCGACATGCATGCATGGAACATCGTCTACGGCAGCGATTCGCGCAGCCGCGACCGTTTCGTGCTGATCGATGGCTTCGGCGAGAAACACGTGATTCCGCTCGCTTCGATGAGCCGCCGATTCAATGCGCGCAACACGCGAAAGTTGTACCGGCGCATGCGCGAACAATTGCAGCGCCTGGTGCCGCTGGGCTCAGCGGCTTCGAAACCCTAGCGTCCACCACACGGCTCAGGGATCCCCTTCTTCGCCGGCTGCGGGCTCGATCTTTCCGGCCGGGACGCAATCGGGCTTCACTGCATCGCTGCCGAGCAGCCACCATTCACGTCGGTTCGCATGACCGACGTGCGCCGCCTTGCTCTTGTCGATGCAGTTGTCGGCAATCTCCATCGCCTGATCGAGGATGAAAATCCGCCGCTTCGCCGGCGCCTGCTGCAGCCACTGCACGGCTTCCACATACTGCTTGTCCCACGGCGCCTTGAAGCCGAATTCGCGCACGGGCCCAACCGCCATCAGCAGGTTCTGTTCCTTCCATGCGACCATGCCGATCTCGATATCCGCGCCGGCGAGCTCGCGTGCATGACGCATCACGCCAGCGGACGAACTCGATTCGTTGAGCAGTGGATACGCCCACAGGCTCCATGTCATCCACAGTCCGACGATGCCCGCGAGCAGTGCATGCACGCCGCGACGCGGACGGAACCACAGCGCAGCCGCAACGAACACCGTTCCGATGACGAGAATCATGCCCCACACCATGGGACCAAGATCTTCCAGCTCGCGGCGCTGCAAGAAGCCTTGTGCTGCCGTCGAATGGCCCAGCAGCGCCCAGGTGCCAGCCGCAATGATCACCAGGCCGCCAATCAGCGATAGCGCAAATGCGCTCACACGCAGCCAGCGCGCCGCCGTGATGTCTTCGAGATACGGCGCCATCGCGAGGGCGACCATCGGCAACACCGGCATCAGGTAGACGTCGCGCTTGCCGACCGGAATGCTGAAGAAAACGATCGCGAGGAGTGCCCACGCGAGGGGCAGCAGTACACGCGCTTCGCCCGCCTTGAGGTCATGCCACCAGCGCGGCACTGCTGCGGGATAGGCGAGCGACAGCGGGAACCAGTTGAACAGCACGATCGGCAGGTAGTACCAGAACGGTTGCGGATGCGACCACGAGCCGGCATACCGACCTGCGGTCTGGTGGAAGAAGATGTCGTTGACGTAGGCGGGGTACTCCGCTCCACCACGCGCGTGCGCGGCGAACAATACGGCGCCGCCCCAGGCGAGGATCGGAGCGAGGAAGGCCACCGCACCTCCGAGCCAGCGCAACGTCGATGCCGACGTGCGTGTCACCCCTTCCCAGTTTCGCTGCCGCGCAAAAAGGTAGGGCAGGAACATCAACAAAGCGAGCACACCGACGCCCTTGCTGATCACGCCGAGGCCCGCCGCGAAACATCCCAGCCAGTACGCGCGCCAGTTTGGTCCACGCAGGAAATGCAGCAGCAGGCCCCAGTTGGCGAGCGTGATCCAGCCCATGATCAGCGGATCGATCTGCGCGCGCTTCACCTGATACATGAACTGGAATGCGAACAGCACGCCTATCGCAGCGAAAAGTCCGGCGCGATGGTTCCACAAACGGCGACCCAGATCGTAGGTCAACCCAAGTGTCAGCAACCCCGCCAGCAGGGATGGCAGCAGGAACGCGATGCGCCAGTTGCGAACCACTTCATACGACGCCGCCTGCATCCAGAACAGCATCGGTGGTTTGTCCGAATAAAGCTCGCGCCCGCGATGCGGGAACAGCCAATCGCCGGATTCGACCATTTGTTTGGCGACCTGCGCGTAACGTGGCTCATCGGACGGCCACGGATCGCGCAGGCCGATGCCGACGCCGAGCAGGACCAGAGCAAACAACAGGAACAGCCAGAACGTGCGCCGCTCGGCCGCGTTCCGGTTTAACGTGGGTGTGGCAAAGGTGACCATGGCAATGCGCACGCGGGGTAAGCCGTGCATGGTAGCAGTACGGCGTCAGGCCTTGTTCGGAACCGCCTGCGGACATAGCGCGCGACCGCACCCCGGAAATCAATCCGTCCCGAGAGGCGCTGGAATCGAAGCGGCTGCGTCTCGGCGACCGAACCACGTCACCGAACGCAGCGCGGACCCTCAAGCAGCGGGATCGCTCATGCATCGCTCGCAAGCAACGGGGCGAACACTTCGTGCGAATAGTCACGCCGCTACGCGCTCGCGATTCATTCCCGCAGCGCTCACTGCGCCTGAATGTCCGTGCAAGCGATTGATCTTCTTTTCCCTGCGATTGCTTGTCAGAAAAGTCTGCACAGGACAATACCGGCCATTGCGAACACGCCGATAGCGCCATTGCGTTGATACTCAGGGAGGCCGGATACTCCTCTCGAACTACGAAGACCCGCCATATGACGACGACCACCACGACTGATTTCGCCGAACAACCGCTGGCAACCGCCTCGGCGCTGCCGGCGCGCTACTACAGCGGCGCGGTCGCATCGGAGCTCGATCGACGGACGGTATTTGCACGTGGCTGGCAATTGGTCGCGCATACAGCGCAGCTCGATCACGCCGGCGATCATGTCGTTGCGGAAATCGCTGGAGTACCGCTCGTGGTGGTACGCGGTGACGACGGTGCATTGCGCGCATTGCACAACGTCTGTCGACACCGCGCCGGCCCGCTTGCGACCTGCGCAGGACGTGGCGCAAAACGTTTGCGCTGCCACTACCACGGCTGGACGTACGCACTCGATGGCCAGTTGCTGAGCGCGCCGGAAA
>JBDSFA010000421.1:0-2670 GCA_039919785.1 Dokdonella sp.
GGCGCCGTCCTCATCTGGATCGGGCTCGGCACGCGCGTGGCTGCTTTTGCATTGCTGTTCGTCACCTTCGTCGCGACAGCCGCCGTGCATTGGCCGGACATGTGGTCGATGTGGAGCGACCTCGCCAAAGGCTACGCGATCAAGGACATGGGCCACGGCAACTTCAAGCTGCCGCTGCTGTTTGCGGTGATGCTGCTGCCGTTGGTCTTCAATGGTGCCGGCAAGCTGAGCCTCGACCATTTGCTGGTGAAATGGTTCGGTCCGCGGGAACAACTTGATCCGATCGACGACCCACTCGCGTGGTCTCTGGCCTCGCTCATGCTGGCATTGCCGTTCCTGATGCTGATCCCGATGTTCGGTTTCGCGTTGCTCGCCATCGCGGTCGTGCTGGCGATCATCGCACGCGTGCGACGCTGAGCCAGCCCACACAGCCCGCGCACATCGCTGCGACATCGCGTACGCAGCGATAGTCCAATTCGATGCGCGCGGGCTTGCTATGCTGCCACGATGAGCATCTCCTCTTCCGCCACGAAGATGGCACAACGCTTCCGTGGCTTCCTGCCCGTCATCGTCGACGTCGAGACCGGCGGCTTCGATTGCGAGCGGCATGCGCTGCTGGAAATCGCGGCCATCATCGTACGCATGGACCCCGATGGTTTCGTGCATTGCGAGCCTGCCGTTTCCACGCATGTAGAAGGCTTTGCAGGATCCGAACTCGATCCGCGCTCACTGGAGATCACCGGCATCGATCCGGACCATCCATTTCGCGGCGCGTTGCCGGAAAAAGAAGCACTGGAAGTCATCTTCAAACCGATACGCGCAGCGTTGCGCACGAACGAATGCCAGCGCGCAATCCTGGTCGGCCACAACGCAGCCTTTGATCTTGGCTTCCTCAACGCCGCGATCCGTCGTACCGCGCACAAGCGCAGCCCGTTCCATCCTTTCAGCTGTTTCGACACGGTCACCCTCGGCGGACTCGCATTCGGACAAACCGTGCTCAGTCGCGCGGTCGAGGCGTCCGGTCGCGCGTGGGACGCGCGCGAGGCGCATTCGGCGGTGTACGACACCGAACGCACGGCCGAACTGTTCTGCGATGTCGTCAACCGCTGGAAGCGGATGAGCGAGATGGCCGCCGGAACCTTTGCCTGACCACGGGCAATCATCCCAGTTGAATCGCGTCGCTTGAACCCTGCGGCTGGCGGGCGCATCTTGCTCGCATGCCGATCTACGAGTACGCCCCGCTCACCCCGCCCGGTTGCGCCCTGTGTTGCTACGGCTTGGAGCTGTTGCAGCGCCTGTCCGACCCGGCGCTGACGCATTGCACTGCCTGCGGTGGCGCTGTACAGCGCGTGCTTGGCGCGCCTCAGGTGGTTGCCGGTCAGGCGCATGTACTGCAGGAAAAGCACGTTGCCAAACATGGCTTCACCCAGTACCGCCGCATTGGCAAGGGGCTGTACGAGAAGACTGCGGGCAAGGGACCGGACACGATCAGCGGAGACTGATTGTGTCGGTTCGTCATATGGCAGAACATCGCCTTCCGACCACATGCATTTGATTTCAATGACTTTTGCCCAGCGCTGTCAGCACGCGTTCGGGTGCATGTAACACCACTGAAATAATTCTCTCATGGTTCTGCAATCACCCGGGCCTACAAAGCGCACCAGGCGGCTAACTGCCGCGTTCGCTTTTTTCACTCTGAGGAGTCCCGCGTGCTCACCTCGATCAAGAACCGTTTCATTGCCGCTGGTCTGGCGACCGTCATTGGCGCTGCGTCCGCGCAAGCCACCGATATCACCGGCGCCGGCGCGACCTTCATCTATCCGATCCTGTCGAAGTGGTCGGATACCTACAACAATGCGACCGGCAACAAGATCAACTACCAGTCGATCGGTTCCGGTGGCGGCATCGCGCAGATCAAGGCCGGCACCGTGATCTTCGGATCGTCGGATAAGCCGCTCTCGCCGAGCGAGCTCGAAGACGCGGGCCTGGCCCAATTCCCGTCCGTCATTGGCGGCGTGGTGCCGGTGATCAACGTCGAAGGCGTCGACGCCGGCAAGATCCATTTCACCGGCCCGCTGCTCGCCGACATCTATCAGGGCAAGATCACCAAGTGGAACGATCCGGCGATCGCGCAGGTCAACCCGGACCTCAAGCTCGGCGACGGCGCGATCACGGTCGTGCATCGCTCGGACGGTTCGGGCACCACATTCAACTACGTGAATTATCTGTCCAAGGTTTCGCCGGAATGGAAGGCGAAGGTCGGTGAAGGCACGGCCGTGTCGTGGCCGGTCGGCGTGGGCGGCAAGGGCAACGAAGGCGTTGCCGCGTACGTTAAGCAGATCAAGGGCTCGATCGGCTACGTCGAACTCGCGTATGCATTGCAGAACAAGATGACCTATGCCGCCGTGCAGAACTCGGCAGGCCAGTTCGTGCAACCGAGTCTGGCCAGCTTCCAGGCCGCCGCAGCGAGCGCCGACTGGAAGAATTCGAAGGACTTCTTCCTCGTCATCACGAATGCGCCGGGCGAGAATTCCTGGCCGATTACCGCGACGAATTTCATCCTCGTCTACAAGCAGCCGAAGAACAGCGTCGGCACCAAGGCCGCGCTCGACTTCTTCAAGTGGGCTTACGAGAACGGCGGCAAGCAAGCCGAAGAGCTCGACTACGTGC
>JBDSFA010000018.1:0-4464 GCA_039919785.1 Dokdonella sp.
AACACAACGAAGCCGATGAGGCTGGTCAGCACCTGCGTCGCCGTCACGGACGAGACGCCAAGCGCGGTCGGCAAGACCCCTTCGATCGCCCACGGCTGGCGGCCGTATTCGGCGACAATCCAGCCGAGCTCGATCGCCAGCCAGGGTAACGGCAGGCTCCATAGCGCAAGCTTGAGGTACCAGCGATGGCGATCGAGTTCGCGCCGCGCCGACAACCAGAACGAATACGCGAACAACGCGATGAACCACAGGCCGCAGCCAACCATGAGGCGGAATGCCCAGAACAGCACCGGCACGTTGGGCACCGTGCTCGCGGCGGCCTTGCGGATGTCCTCGAGTGTCGCCTTCGAAGGATCGTCGATCACGCGCTTGAGCAGCAGCGCGTAGCCAAGGTCCTGCTTGTGCCGTTCGAATGTTTCACGCGCCTGAGCATCGTTGCGATCGATTCGCAGCGCCTGCATCGCCGAGTACGCTTGCATGCCGTAGCCGATGCGCTGTTCGGCTTCAGCGACCAGTTCCTTGATCCCAGGCAGCACGCCATCGAACGAACGCGTGCCGATGATGCCCATGACCCACGGAATGTGGAGCGCGTAGTGCGTGGTGTGCGTGGCGACGTCCGGAAAACCGAACGCGGTGAACGAAGCCGGCGCCGGTTCGGTTTCCCACATCGCCTCGATCGCGGCGAGTTTCATCTTCTGGTTTTCCGAAACGGTGTAGCCCGATTCGTCGCCGAGCACGACCACGCTGAGTGCCGCGGCGAGGCCGAAGCTGGCCGCCACCGTCATCGAGCGCTTCGCAAATTCGACATTGCGGCCGCGCAGCAGGTACCAGGCACTGATCGACAGCACGAACATTGCGCCGAGCACATAGCCGGCACTCACCGTATGCACGAACTTCGACTGCGCGACCGGATTGAACAGCACCGCGCTGAACGAGGTGACCTCCATGCGCATCGTGTCAAGGTTGAATTCGCTGCCGACGGGATTCTGCATCCACGCATTCGCGATCAGGATCCACAGCGCGGACAGGTTGGTGCCGAGCGCGAGCAGGAAGGTCACGATCAGGTGCTTCGTACGCGACAGCTTGTCCCAGCCGAAGAAGAACAGGCCGATGAAGGTCGCTTCCAGGAAGAACGCCATCAGTCCTTCGATCGCGAGAGGCGTGCCGAAGATGTCGCCAACGTAGTGCGCGTAGTAGGCCCAATTGGTGCCGAACTGGAACTCCATGGTGACGCCGGTGGCCACGCCCATGGCGAAGTTGATGCCGAATAGCACGCCCCAGAACTGGGTCATCCGTTTCCAGATTTCGCGCCTGGTCATCACGTAGACCGCTTCCATGATCGCGAGCATCCACGACAGGCCCAGCGTCAGCGGCACGAACAGGAAGTGGTACAGCGCGGTCAGCGCGAACTGCAGGCGAGAGAGGGTGACGACGGCCTCATCGATCATGCGGGATCTCCGGGGCGGGGGCGAGCAGGTGATCTTCCATCGCGGCGGGACGCGTGTCGGGACGCGGGTGCGGGCGGAAGCAGACTAACCAGATCAGGATCAGCAATGCGATCTTGACGCAGACAATGGCGGCGAACTCGACGCCGAAACGACGCCCGCCGCGGCTGCGGAACCAGGAACGATCGGAGGCGGAGTGGGGACTATCCATCGTGCTTCTCGGATCGAGTCTACCCGCCCGCTGCGCGCTGTGCCTGTGGCACAAGGTCCTTGTGGCAGATCGCCGCAGCAGCGCATCATCGACGTATGCAGGGGAGGGGTGATGGAAGCGGAGGCAGGTGGGGGAACGCTCGAGACGGCAGATCTGCTGCGACGTTGTTCGAGCGGCGATGTGCAGGCGTACGACAGCCTGTTCGCGGCGGTTTATGAAGATCTGCACCGTCGCGCGCGCTACCTCGCGCGTGGCTCGGGCGCGACCTTGTCGACGACCGCGCTGGTGCACGAGACCTATCTGAAATTGGCTGGTCGCGAACTCGCATTGAACGACAAGGCGCATTTCTTTGCGCTCGCCGCGCGCGCGATGCGCCAGGTGCTGCTCAACGCCGCACGCGATTCAATCGCGCAAAAGCGCGGCGGCGGCCAGATCGAGGCGACCTTCGACAGCGCACTCGTGGTGCCCTCCGATGCGGGCGATCATGTCGACGTGGTCGCGCTTGACCAGGCCCTGCAGAAGCTCGCCGCGGCGGATGCGCGCCTGGCCCAGGTAGTCGAGCTGCATTTCTTTGCCGGCCTTGGTTTCGCCGAGATAGGCGAATTGCTGGGATTGACTGAACGCACCATCGCGCGCGACTGGCGCGCTGCGCGCGCGCTGTTGCAGATGCAACTCGACGCGCCAAGGGATGCCGGTGGCTGAGCCGCCCTCCGCGCGCGTCGCGGATCTTTTGCGCGAGGGACTGGATCAATCAGCGAATGATCGTGCGGCATGGCTGCTGCGTGCATGTGCCGGCAATCCCGACTTGCACACGACGCTTTCGCGCCTGCTCGAACTCGATGCGCAGGACGGCCTGGCGATCGACCGCTCGCTCGACCAGCTCGTTGCCGCCACGCTGCCCTCCGTCGAGATCACGCACGCAGGCGAGCGCGTTGGTCCATATCGGTTGGTGAGCAAGCTCGGCGAAGGCGGCATGGGCAGTGTCTGGCTCGCCGAACGAGTCGAGGGTGGATTCACCCAGCAGGTGGCACTGAAACTGATCCGGCTCGGCATGGACAGCGCGGCCGTGCTCGCGCAGTTCCAGCGCGAACGTGAAATGCTCGCGCAAATCAATCATCCGGATATCGCTCGCCTGCTCGATGGCGGACTCGACCCGCGCGGTCGGCCGTGGTTCGCGATGGAGTATGTGGAAGGGATCGATCTGCACGAGTGGATCGAGCGCACCCACGCAGAGACGCGTGCACGCGTCGGCGTGTTCCTGCGCCTGTGTCGCGCGGTTGCCTATGCACATCAGCGCATGATCGTCCACCGCGACCTGAAGCCCTCGAACGTGCTCATACGCAAGGATGGCACACCCTGTCTGCTCGATTTCGGCATTGCCAAGCTGGTCAAAGCGGACGCAGCGAATGAAACCGCGACCGAACAACGGTTCCTGACGCGCGCCTACGCCGCGCCCGAGCAATTGAGCGGCGGCGCCCTGACCACGGCGACAGATGTGTTCGCGCTGGGCGCCGTGCTGTTCGAATTGTTGACCGGCTTGCGCTATTCCACCCTGCGTCGCGATGACGGTAGCGTGACGCGGCCAAGCGTCGCTGTGGAACGTGCCGCGACCACACCGATGCAACGGGCCTCGGCGGTAAAACTGCGTGGCGACCTCGACGCGATTGTGTCGCGTGCGCTCGCGGCGGAGCCACATCGGCGCTACGCCGGTGCCGAGGCGCTCGCGGACGATGTTGAGAGGTATCTCGACGGACGCCCGGTGATCGCACGGCCGGATGGCGCGCTGTACAGATTGGGCAAGTTCGCGGGCCGCAACCGTCTGGCGAGTGCGGCGATGACTGCGGCCGCGATGGCAATGATCGTTGGGACAGGAGTCAGCCTGTGGCAGGCGAAGCGCGCCGAACACATGGCCAGTCGCGCCCAGCGCAGTAATGAATTCCTGGTCGGCTTGCTCGCGGATGCCAATCCGTTTGATGAACACCCCGGACGCAAGGCCCCGCCCGATCGATTGCTGGACAACGCGATCGAGCGAATCGAACGGGATTTCACGGACGCCCCCGAGGTGCAAATCGAAATGCGTCAATTGATCCAGCAAGCCATCGTGCGCATCGGCGATCCACGCCGCGCGCGCGTTCTGGCGCAGCGCAATGTCGACGCCGTGCGCGCGTTCTATGGTGACGGAGTACCTGAAGTTGGCGTCGCATTGGACAATCTCGGCCTGGCCCAGGAGCAAAGTGGCGACGCGTCGGCTGCGCTGGCGACCTTTACCGAATCGGAACGGCTGCTGCGCGACGCCGGGCCGCGGTATGTTCGCGAGCACATTTCGTCGATGACCGGGCTGGCCAAACTGGCCAACGCAGCTGGCAACAACGCCGAAGCATTGCGCTTGCACGAAACTGTGCTGAAGGAGCGCCAGATCATCGATGGAGCCGAGAGCCAGGATATGGCGATGGATCTCATGAACCTCGCCGCGGATGCGTTCTATGCGGAACACTATGTGGAATCGGAAGCCCTTGCGGTGCGCGCGCACGAGATGCTCGTCAAACGTGTCGGCACGGAGCATGCGCGCCTGATCTATGTCGACAATATGCTCGGCCTGGCGCAGGCGTATGCCGGTCACGTCAGCGAGGGTATCGCCACGCTGACCACGGTTGAGCAGCACGCGCGGGCCACCTTGAAGCCGGACGCACCGATGATCGGGACCGTGCTGGGCTCGCTCGGCAATGCACGCAATTTGAACCACGATGTGGAAGGAGCGCTGGCCGCGCTGACCGAATCGCGCCGGATCCTCGGGTTGAACAAGCAATC
>JBDSFA010000131.1:0-3029 GCA_039919785.1 Dokdonella sp.
GCATGGACGGTTACGAACTCGCCACCTACATGCGCAACGATTCGCGCATGCGCAAGGTGCCGATCATCATGATCACGTCGCGCACGGGTGAAAAGCATCGCCAGCGCGCACTGGAAATCGGCGTCGAGCGTTACCTCGGCAAGCCGTACCAGGAAGACGATCTGCTCAAACAGGTACAGGAAGTCCTGAGACGTGAACGTGTCTAGCACTGAATCCGGCGTCTGCGTCGCCCTGCTCTACGAAACGCGCGAGCGTGGAGAGCAGTTGCGCGATATCCTCAATTCGTTCGGCGCTTCGGTCGTGTACGAAGCGCTCGCGAGTGCGCTCGACCGCGATGCATTGGAACGCTCGCAAGCGAGCGTCATCGTGGTGAACCTGGACGCGCAGAACGATCCTGACATTGACAATGTCTACGAGCTGCTCGACGACGCGCGCTATCGCGTCGTGTTCAATGAGAGCGAAGTTTCGAATGCGCTGTCGGGCTCCGATCACGCGCGCTGGGTGCGCCATCTTGCAGCCAAGGTGCTGGGTGCCGATGTCGACCCGCCGCGTCCTGCTGGCGCCGAAGCGATTCCAGCACCCCCCGCGCAGGCGGTGCAGGCAGCAAAAGCCGAACGGCCAACCTCTCCGGCGATTGCGGATGTGGCGCCCGCCGTAAAGACGATGCCGGCGCCCGAGGCGGACAAGTCGGATGATTCTGCATTTGCGGCCGGCAACGAAGCGTTATCCGTTGCGCCAGCTGCTGCAGTGGATTCGGCAGCGGCCGATTTGATGGATTTCGACAGCTTGATCGAAATGCCGGACGTGGCGCCACGCGCGATGGACGACGACCACGCAGTGCCTGACTCGAAACCGACCGTGCTCTCCAGTGCGTTCGAGATTGACTTCGACGACGATGCCGGCGAATTTGCAGCCGATGCCTCTTCTGTGGGTAGTTTCGCGGATGAATTTGGTGATGGGCCATCGATGAATGAGCCTGGACTCGATTTGATCGACGTCAACCTGACATCGACACCGGTGCCGCAGACAGCTGCGCACGATCTCGACCTGGACTTCGATCTTGAGATGGATTCCGATACCCATGCGGCTGTGCCCGTCGCACTCGGCATCGAGCCCGCATCCGAAGCAGCACCTGGCACGCACGCATCCACAGCATGGTCGCTGGCGGATGTGCTCGAAGGTACCGAACTGCCGCAGGAAGTTCCGAGTGGCCGAGCTGACTTTGGTATTGAAAAGCTGCGCGCCGAGGAGTTTCTTGCTCCCGAGGGCGGCGATGAGACCGCGCAGGAATTTGCATCCGCCCCTTCCGATGGACTGTCGCTGGAATTGATCCCGCTGGAGGAAGCGGTCGTGCCGCGCTCCGTAGAGATGCAGGACCACGAAAACTGGCTCGATCCCGACGCGGTCGTCGTGCCTAAAGCCAAAGTACGCAAGGTCTGGGTGCTTGGTGCATCCATCGGTGGCCCCGAGGCCGTGCGCGAGTTCCTCGCTGGAATCCCGCGCGACTACCCAGCGCTTTTTTTGCTGGCGCAGCATCTTGGCGAAGAATTCGTCGGCATGATGACGAACCAGCTCATTCAGGCCACCAAGCTGACCGTGCGCTCGCCCACGCATGGCGAACGCGTTGCGCATGGCGACGTCGTCGTTGTACCCAATTCCCATCGCCTGCGCGTCGATGCCGAAGGCGTTGTCACGCTGGAGCGTAATGCAGCCGCCAGCGCATTCAGTCCGTCGATTGATCGCGTGCTGCAGGATGTTGCTGACAAGTTCGGCGCCAATGCCGGTGCGATCATTTTCTCGGGCATGTCGAGCGATGCGGCCGAAGGTTGTCGTTATCTGGCCGAGCAAGGTGGCGAGGTCTATGCGCAGCGACCCGACACGTGCGTGGTCAGTTCGATGATCGATGGCGTTTGTGAGACGGGCGTCGTCAGTTTCCTCGGTTCGCCGCAGGAGCTGGCCGAAAAATTGCTTGAGGCAACGGCGTGAGAAATTCGATGAGTGTCAGCAGGCGGGGAAACTGAAGATTGCCGAACTACCGCGCGAAATCCGAGGCGTCATGGTGCCGGTCACCGATGGCCGTCTGCTGCTGCCGAATGCAACCGTGGCCGAGGTCATCAGCTACACAAAACCGGAGCCGGTAAGCAATGCACCGGCCTGGCTGCTCGGTCGCCTGGCCTGGCGCGGCTGGCGCCTGCCGCTGTTCTCGTTCCCGATGCTGGTCGGTCAGCTTGAAGACGAGAGCCGCACCAACGCACGCGTCGCGGTGCTCAAGGCGCTTGGCGGCAACGCCGGCATGCCGTTCATTGCACTGCTCGCGCAAGGCTTCCCGCGCTTGACCACGATCACCCAGGAATTGCTGATCCCGACCTCCGACCAGCATCAGTTCGCACCCGGCGTGCGCGCGGAAGTGCTGGTGCGCGACGATCGTGCGACGATCCCGGATCTCGACGTGATCGAAGACATGGTTGCGCGCGCGCTGGCGGCGTAACGCGACGGACGAGGCTCGCCACCCAAAGCACCCCATCGTAAAGAGGCGCGGCAAGCCCGATGGAAAAGCGCTGATCAAGGCCTGGAAGGAAGGTGATCGGCGCGTTTTGGAGGAATCAATTTCCTCTTGTGGATGCCTGGCTGGTGCGATTCGTCACGCAGTTGGAATCGAAGTGAGCCGAACGATGCTGTTTTCATGACATGCGACACGCGCTGCCTGTCAGCGAGGCAATGGACTTGTCAACGGCAGGGACGAATGCGCTGGTCGCGTAGTGCCATGACCACGGCGGCTATTGCGATTGCGAGATCGCTGCAAACACCTGTTTGAACTGGCGCCATTCCAGCGCCAAATCCTTTCCGATCGACGAGTCAATCTAGCCGGCGCTGCCGAATTTCCGCATAAGCGCACTGCTCGCCGCGATGTCGTGCCAGCAACGTTGCTGACGGTCGATCAGACACCAGAAAAATCCGAGCCCGAATGCGGCGAGCGATGCGAGTGCGGCGACAAAGCGCAACAGCGCGCGAGGCCACGGCAGCGCGCC
>JBDSFA010000297.1:0-6235 GCA_039919785.1 Dokdonella sp.
TTTTGCTTTGTGGATGATGTCGTTCGGGGCGGCAACCGCGCTGCATGCGCAAAGCCCGGCACCGTTGCCATTGCCAAATCTCGATTTGAAGACGAATGGCTTTGTCGAAACCATCGTGCGCCAACCCGATGGCGCCATCGTCATCGGCGGCGACTTCGCGTCAATCGATGGTGTGCCAAGGGCGAACATCGCGCGCATCCTTCCGAATGGCACGCTCGACCCGACCTGGAATCCCTCGGCGGACAACAGCGTGAAATCCGTCGCAGTGGATACGAACGGCGACGTCTATATCGGTGGTTCTTTTGAGCACGTGGGTGGACAGACGCGTGGCGGCATTGCCAAAGTGGCCGGCAACGGGGCAGGCCTGGTCGATCCTGCATGGAATCCGTCGCCCAATCAGTCCACGGTGTATGCACTCGCCGTGGATGGCGCCGGCTCGGTCTATGCGGGCGGATCGTTTTCGCTGATCGGTGGTGCTGCGCGCAGCAACATCGCGAAGCTTTCGACGGGCGGCGCCGGATCGTCGGATCCTGATTGGAATCCTTCGGCCAGCGCGTCCGTTTATGCATTGGCGCTGGACGGCACTGCTCTCTACGCAGGAGGGTACTTCAGCAACATCGGTAGCCAAATGCGCCGGGGCATTGCGAAATTGGCGACCGCGGGCACCGGTATCGTGGACCCGACCTGGCACCCATTTGATGCGACGTCAGGCAACGTCACAACCTTGGCTCTTGACCATAGCGGCTCGATTTACGCCGGGGGATCTTTCGTCAGCTCAGCAGGTAGCGAGTACGACAATCTCATGAAAATGGCGACCGCCGGCGCAGGTTCCATCGATGCAGGCTGGCACCCTTCGCCCAATGGAAGCGTGGACGGTTTGCTGGCGGACGGTGCGGGTCACGTCTACGTCGGCGGGGCCTTCCTCAACATCGGTGGAGCGTTGAACCGGAACTATCTGGTGAGGCTGTCGGATGCTGGCGTCGGAGCCGTCGACTTCGCCTGGAATCCCTCGCCGAACAATGTCGTCTTCTCCGTGGCGTCCGACGGCAGCAGCGGCATCTACACGGGCGGCTCATTCGTGACGGTTGGCAGTCAATCGCATTGGGGGTTTGCGGTCGTCGATGCCGCCGGTAACGTGGGCTCGACTGCCGACATCGAGGGAGCGCCCCTAGTTGACGCCATCGCATTTCAGCACGGTGGCGGTACGATACTCGGTGGGAATTTCCTCACGGCGAATGGCTTGCCGCGCGCGCACCTTCTTCGCCTCAAAGCGGACGGCACACTCGACCCGGACTGGAATCCCGCCGCGGACAAGACCGTCCTGGGGCTTGCGGTCGACAGCAGCGATGCCGTCTTTGCCGCCGGATCATTTACCAACGTAAATGGCACTGAGCGCTTGGGTCTGGTCAAGATATCCGGTGGCGGTACCGGCGTCGTAGACGCGGACTGGAACCCGTCTTATCCATTTCCGGGGGCGCCCCACCCTGTGCTTTCCGCATCGGCTGTCGCCGTAGACGAAAACGACATTGTGTACGCGATCGACTCCGACTCATTCAGCGGCGGCGACGTCGTGAAGATTTCCAATACCGGAACCGGCGCGGCCGACGGTCAGTGGAATCCTACGTCTGACAATGTGAAATCGATTGCTTTGGACAACAACGGATCGCTCTACGTGGCGGGATTGTTTTCTCAGATTGGCGGCAATCCCATCCCTTATCTTGCAAGGATCACAACGGCTGGCATCGGTACTCTCGATACGATGTGGCACCCCACACCCGACTTCCCCGTCACCAACATTGTTCTCGACCAGCAGGGCTCGCTATACGCTGCAGGCTATTTCAGCAGCATCGGTGGTCAGGCACGCAGCAAACTCGCGAAACTTTCCGTCGCGGGCAGCGGCGATGCCGATGCGCTCTGGAATCCTTCGCCCACGCTGACCGACCCGGGTCCGTTTCCCTATTTGTTGGTGGACGCGCTCGCTGTCGATGGCCAGGGTTCGGTTTTTGTAGCGGGTGAGTTCGACAGCATCGGCGGACAAGCGAGCAATGGCTTCGCCAAGTTGTCGAGCACCGGCACGGGCGATGCCGATCCATCCTGGAATCCGTCGCGGATCAACTATGTCTGGGCGCTGACTTTCGATGGTAACGGCACGCTTTACGTTGGCGGCAATTTCACCACGATCGCAGCGCAAACTCGCCTCGGCATCGCTGCGTTCGACGTTGCGGACTACATTTTCGCCAATGGGTTCGACTGACTGCGCAATACGGCAGTGATCGATTGCGTCGTGAATTGCATGGGCAGGCCAGGGCAGTGGGCGATCTCGAAAAGATAACCGCGCGTGGATTTCGCATCGTCACCGACTGGCAGTCGCTGACCCCCGAATCCGGCGCGGCGATCACCGCGTTCTGACAACTTGAAAACGCGATTGCCGATGCGACGACGGCGAACAATCGTCTGCCCGAAGTCGTCGCGCACGCACTGACCGAGACGGGTAATGTGGCCTCGGTCTGCACGGCCATTGCCATGACGATGCCGCGCATCGGTGAGCCCATGTACTACTACCGTTGTTTCGTCGGTCGTGCATGGCGCACGAGCCGGTTGGTGCTTTCGCTGTTGCGTCACACGCAGGGCGTGCTCGAAGCACACGCGCGCGAACACGACTTCTCATGCATCGGCATCTTGATGGAACTGGAGACACGCGTTTCGGCAAAACCATGCGCAGTCCGGTGTGGACGAATACGGGCTTTGTGTATGCGGGCAAGAGCGGACGCGGCCTCGATCTGCGCGTGTGGTATTTCCGCGGTGCGCGGCTCAAGGCCTCTGCGCTGAAATCGGATGCCTGAAGAATCTTGAGAGGGATGATCTTGTAGGAGCGGCTTCAGCCGCGATGCTTGTTGCTTCGCGACTGACACCATCCCCACCTAAATCCTCCCCTTGAAGGGGAGGACTTCAGAGCAGCGCTCAACCCTCCCCTTGAAGGGGGCGCTCAAGCCCTCCCCTTCAAGGGGAGGATTGGGTGGGGATCGTGTTCGGAGCATCACAGCTGAAGCCGCTCCCGCACGGAGCCGTTTGCTGCTCAGAGCTGTTCAAAACCGCTGCGAAATATCGATTCGCCGGAGTGGATGATCAGCTGGGAGTGAATCGTTCCTGCGGCACCCACGACCGGGCTTGCCTTGACGATCTCCCAGCCCGCCGTAGCCAGTTGTGGAATCGTCTTGTTGCCTGCCTGCAGGCACGCGAACACCGTCGTATTGGCGAGCGGATGCGCCGTTGCATAGGGCTCATCCGGGCTCGCGCATACGTCCGCCTTGTCCGCGAGCGCGAGCAAGGGCATCGCCGCGACGGCGAGCACGAGGCCGATTCGCACGGCGCGTGCAAACAATGTCGCGATCATTTCTGGATGATGAGTTCGTAGTTGCCGTTATATTGGCTGTCCGACATTGGCGTGACCTGGACGATCTTCCAGCCGGCCTGGGCGAGTTCCGGGATCGTGTGGTTGCCAGCCTGCGGACAGCTGAACTGGGTCGTATTGCTCAGCGGCGGCATCGTCTGCACCGGCACGGTGGGGCTGTGGCAGACATCGGCCTGCCCCGCCTGTGCGAGGGCCGGCAGCAAGGCGGCGAGCGCGGCAATCAATGTGCGGGGAAAATCCATCGCCAACTCCTTTCTCCAAAAAAAAAAACGGGCGCCAGCATGGCGCCCGTCGAACATCATTGAAAACGTTTCACGCGCCCTTGCGCCACTGACCGAGCGCAGCGAGACCATTCTGCTTCGCGCGCAGCGCAACCGTCTTCTGCGCTTCGGCGAAGTTCGCCTGCATGTCCTTGCCCCACAACGTGAGTGCTGCGGACTGCATCGCGCGCCCGTAGGAGAACGACAGCGGCCAGCAATGCGGGCCCATCTGGTTCATCGCGTTGAGGTGCGCGGTGGCCTGTTCGTCGGACTGGCCGCCAGACAGGAACACGATGCCCGGCAAGGAAGCCGGCACGGCAGCCTTGAGGCAGCGCACGGTTGCATCGGCGACTTCCTCGACGTCGGCCTGGTCCGGACAGTCCTTGCCGGAAATGACCATGCTTGCCTTGAGGATCGTGCCTTCGAGCATGACGTTCTGCTCGTACAGTGCGCCGAACAGCGAACGCAGGGTCGCTTCGGTGACTTCATAACTGACGTCCAGATCATGGTCGCCATCCATCAACACTTCGGGTTCGACCATCGGCACGATGCCCGCTTCTTGGCACAACGCGGCGTAACGCGCGAGTGCGTGCGAGTTCGCTTCGATGCAGGTGCCGCTCGGCGTGTCTTCGCCGATCGTGATCACCGCCCGCCACTTCGCGAACTTCGCGCCGAGGCGCGCGTATTCGGCAAGGCGATCGCGCAGGCCGTCGAGACCTTCGGTCACCAGCTCGCCGGGGAAACCCGCGAGCGACTTGGCGCCGAGGTCGACCTTGATGCCGGGCAGGATGCCCGCGTCCATCATCACCTTGGTGAATGGCACACCGGCCTTGGTCGACTGACGGATCGTCTCGTCGTACAGGATCGCGCCGGAAATGTGCTCGCCCAGACGCGGCGTGGTCAGCAACATCTCGCGATAGGCACGACGATTCTCTTCGGTGTTCGGCACGCCGATCGAATCGAAGCGCTTCTTGATCGTGGCGGTGGACTCGTCGATCGCGATGATGCCCTTGCCCGGTGCAACCATCGCCTGGGCGATGCTTTCAAGTTCTTCGATGCTCATTTTGCCACTCCGTAGACGAAAGGCTGCGCGGCCGCGATTCAGCGACCCGCTGGAATATGTGAGGGGGCAATATTATAGGCGAGTTGGCCAAGGATCGCCCGGGACCTGCGGAAATCGGGGTCACGGGCCATTCACGGCCGGCAATGCAACAGTGAAGGACGGCTCACGCGGGAATGCGGCGGCATCGATCGCGAGCAGATTCCCGTACGAGTTCGCCGCCCACAGCCGATGGTGGAGAGGATCGAAGTCCGCCGCGCTCATCGTCCCGAGCTCGCTGCGCGCACGTGCCGCGATATGAGCGCGCCATCCGCCGCCGCTGCGCTCGAACCGGTAGCTCGCCAGCACACCGAGGCCGGCCAGCAGGACGCCGTTGTCGCTACCATCGCTGGTCAGCGCGGAATAGGCGTTGCCCAGATCGGGCACCTCGTAAAGCGTTTTCGTATCGAGATCGTAGGCGTACAGACGTGTCGGCTGGACGCCCTCCACCACGACCAGATGCAGGCTGGGCAATTCGAGCACGTGGTAGGCGCCCAGACTGGCGATAGGCAGGCTCTTCGCGACCCACTTGCCATCGCGGCGGTCGAGCGCAATCAGGCGGGCGTTCCAGGTACCCACGAGTGCGCGCGACAAGGAGGAATCCACCCAGAACGCGTGCAACTGCAGGTCCTTGACGCCCGTCAATGCGCGCAAGTCGAGCGACTGGTCTTCCTCAAGCGCCGGCCAGCGCCAGGATTTCAGCGTGCCGTCGGCGGAACTCGACCACAGCTGGCCGGCGACCAGCCCGATCTGGTTGATCAGGAAATCGTGACTGCGCGAACGCCACTGGAGCGTCATGTCGGGCAAGCGCCAGATCGCGAGCGTGCGATCGTCGGACGCGCTGGCCAGATAGCTTTCGTCGCCCGCCAGTGCGGTTACGCCGTCGGCATGAAGGGGATGCGCACTCACGCGATCGCCCTGCAGGGTGTAGAGCGTTCCGTTGGTCGCGCCGACAACGACCGTGTCGCGGGCTGCATCCACGTGCACGGCCCAGCTTTCCTGCGCCGATACCTTGTAGCTCGCAGCGACCGGCAACGTACCCATATCGAAGGACGCGAGCCGATGCGCATCGCCATCGAGCAACAACGCGCCGCCTCCGTCCACGCGTAGCATGCCGCACCGGCGCACGGCGTTCGCAAAGTGCTCTGGCAGAAACGCACGATCGCGCCATACAGAAAGACCGCCTTCGCCTGCGACGAGCAGACTCGGGCCGTCCGAGCTCCAGGCGAGCGAGTGCGCACCGCGCTGGACGGGAATTGTCTGCTCGGGCTGGGCACCATCGAGCGAAAGCAGGCGGATTTCCGGTTCGCGTCCCGCAACGGCAAGCTTTGGCGGCGCATCGAGCAACGCAAGATCCCTCACTTCGCCAACGTCGAGCCGTTCGTCCAGCACGCGCGACGCATCGGACGTGCGAAACACGCCCACGCGCGGGCCCGCCGATGCAGCCAGATAGGAGCGGCTCAA
>JBDSFA010000114.1:0-3121 GCA_039919785.1 Dokdonella sp.
CACAACGTCTGTCGACACCGCGCCGGCCCGCTTGCGACCTGCGCAGGACGTGGCGCAAAACGTTTGCGCTGCCACTACCACGGCTGGACGTACGCACTCGATGGCCAGTTGCTGAGCGCGCCGGAAATGACCGATGCGGAGAACTTCAACGTCTCAGCCGTGCGACTGCCGCAAGCACAGATCGAACTCTGGCACGGGTTCGTATTCGTCGCATTGGAGAAGGCGCCACCGCTCGCCGATGTGCTCGAAGGCATTGACGCGCGCATCGGCGCGGATGCGTTCGCCGGATACAGCCTGCGACAGCACGTTGCCTACGATATCGCCTGCAACTGGAAAGTCTATGTCGACAACTATCTGGAGGGCTACCACGTCCCGCATATCCATCCGGAACTCAACCGGATGCTCGACTATCGCAGCTACGTCACCGAACTCGCGCGCTGGCACTCCCTGCAGTGGAGTCCACTCGAGAGTGCGGGCGACCTGTACGGCAATGGTGAGGCGCTGTACTACTGGATCTGGCCGAACACGATGTTGAACATTCTGCCGGGCCGCCTGCAGACCAATCGAGTGCTGTCACTCGGACCGGACCGCTGCCGCGTCGAGTTCGATTTCTACTATCCGGACGACGCCGCTGGCGCCGCGCGCCGTGAACGCGATCTCTCTTTCAGCGACATCGTGCAAAAGGAAGATGTCGATATCTGCGAGCGCGTGCAACACGGCCTCGCATCCGGCTCGTATCACGCTGGCCGCCTCAATCCGTGCCGCGAGAGCGGCGTGCATCACTTCCATGAACTGCTACGCGCGGCGTATCGCGCCGATTCGTGATACGGCGGTCGCCCACGGCTTTGAACGAAACCGCCTGTGCAATGCTCCACGACCAAGAGAATGCATCGTTGAGGTGGCAGCGCATGCGTGCTTGCGGGATGTCCATCATCGGTCTCGGTACAAGCGGCAAAATCCCACACTTCGGACGTCAAGGGCTTAACCGGACTGCAACACGACGTTAACCGTAAGCACATCGGCGCTGCGTAAGCTGCTCGCGGACACCGACGGAGAACCTCTCATGCGTGATCAACGCCAAACCGAAGTGAATGTGCTTGGCTACAAGATAGACCGAGTTCGACAATTCGATGACCGCGGCGATGTCGCGACGCAATGGTACGAAGTGCTGGCACCCGAATCCCGCGCGTTGCTCGGTTCGTTCGCGCATCGCGCCGAAGCCGAACGCGACATTGTCACCCGGGAACTCGATGCATTGCCGCGCGCGGTCGCGGCCTGATTGCAAACTCGCTAGTACGACGCGAAGGATCGCGCCCACTCAGCGGAAAATTACGAATAGCTACGGCGTGACGGAAAAGTCGTCTGCATCCATCCATGCGGGAAAGCGTTCACGATGCGCTGCAAGCATGGAGGCATCGAGCGTGATCGTGACGACCTGCTCCTGCGCACCCAGTTCAACCAGCGGCATTCCGAGGAAATCAAGCACTGCGCTGTCGCCGGCATAGTGCAGCTCGTTGCCGTCGATGCCGACACGATTCACGCCGACGCAATAGCTCCAATTCTCGATCGCGCGCGCCTGCAACAAGGTCCGCCAGGGATGACGACGCGCGCTCGGCCAGTTCGCGACATAGACGAGCAGGTCGTAGTCGAAGCGCTGCGCGCCGCGATCGTAGCAATTTCGCGACCACACCGGGAAACGCAGGTCGTAGCAGACCAGCGGGCAGATACGCCAGCCATTGAGTTCCACGATGAGGCGTTCTTTGCCGCTCCCATAGCGCTCGTGTTCGCCGGCCATGCGGAACAAATGGCGTTTGTCGTACAGCGCATGCGTGCCGTCGGGTCGCATCCATACCAGGCGGTTGACACAAGCGTTACCCTCGCGCATGACAAGGCTGCCAGTGACCACGGCATCGACGTCGCGAGCAAGGTCACGCAGCCAGCGCAAACCTTCGCCGTCCATCGTCTCGGCATTGCCGAGCGTCTCGTTGGTGAAACCGGACAGGAAGGTTTCGGGCAACACGATCAGATCAGTCTGCCCATGTAGCGGACGTACCAGCGTGCCGTAGTAGTCGCGATTGGCGCCTGCATCGTGCCAGCGACTCGCACCCTGGACGAGGGAGACACGCAGCGGGTTCCGTGCAGCCATGGTCGTCATCTCAGAGTGCCTTCAGGCGCGCCGCTGCCTGCTCCAGCGTCGCATCGCTTTTCGCAAAGCAGAAACGGATCAGGCGCTGGCCGTCGGGCGGTGACTCGTAGAATGCCGAGATCGGAATTGCGGCCACGCCTCCCTCCTTCGCCAGCCATTCACAGAACGCGAGATCATCGGCCTTGCTGAGTTGCGAATAATCGGCGATCTGGAAATACGCTCCGCCCACGGGCAACAGCTCGAATTTCGAAGCCGCGAGCAGCTCGCGAAAGTGATCGCGCTTGGCTTGATAGAACGCAGGCAGATCGAGATAGTGCTGCGGATTTTTTTCGAGAATCTCCGCCAGCGCCACCTGCGCTGGCGTGAACGTGCAGAACGTCAGGTACTGGTGCACCTTGCGAAACTCCGCCGACAGCGCGCGCCGCGCGATCGCATAGCCAACCTTCCAGCCAGTGCAGTGATAGGTCTTGCCAAATGAGCTGACGACAAAACTGCGTTCGGCCAGTTCCGCATGGCGCAATACGCTCTGATGGACGGCGCCATCGAAGACGATGTGTTCGTAGACCTCATCGGACAACACGAGGATTTCGGTGTTGCGCGTCAACTCGGCCAAGGTATCGAGATCTGTCGCACTGAAGACCGAGCCGCACGGATTGTGCGGCGTATTGATCATGATCATGCGCGTCTTCGGCGTGATCGCGTCCTTGATCTTCTGCCAATCCGGCGAGAAATCTCGCGGATCAAGCGGCACGTGCACCGCGACCCCGCCATTGAGCTCGATCGCAGGTTCGTAGCAGTCGTAGCACGGATCGAGAACGATCACTTCGTCGCCCGTGCGAACCACCGCGGCAATCGCCGCGAACAGCGCTTCGGTCGCACCCGATGTCACCGTCACTTCGCTGTCCGCATTGACCTTGCGCCCATACAGGCGCTCGGTCTTGCGCGCAATCTGTTCGCGCAGGGCCGGAATTCCGG
>JBDSFA010000061.1:0-7426 GCA_039919785.1 Dokdonella sp.
CCACACAAGTTACCTGCGCACACTGTCAAAGATCGTTTGCGTGCAAGGCTTTTTGGCCTCGCGCCCCAAGACATTTCGTTCAAGGGAGCCGCACATCTTACATCGAATTTCGTTTCCGTCAACACCCGGAAGCGATCTTTTTTCGCTTCCCGTTGCTCGACTTTCGCCGGGCACCGCCTTCGTCGTTTCGCTCTTGCGAGTTACTCGTCGAAGGGGGGCGCATCTTACATCCGATTCCCGTTTCGTCAATGCCCGCGGAGCAAATATTTTGCACCGCGTTTCCAACGATCCCGGAGGGATACCCTGCGCCGATTGGCCGGTTCAGGCCTCTCAATGAAGGGCCGCGAATCCTACAACCAATCCGTGATTCGTCAACCCTTCCGCGAAACTATTTTTCGAGCCGGATCCGCGCCCACCAACAAAGCCCTTCAAACAGCCGTCAGACGCACACGAGCGAATGCCCGCTTGCCGATCTGCAGCAGGTGCTCACCCCCCGCCTGCAATGCCAATTCGCGGTCTTCAACGACGGCGCCATCGATGCGCAGTGCGCGCTCAGCCATCTTGCGGGTGACTTCGGAATTGCTTGCCGCAAGCTTCGCCGCGACGAATAGCGGCGCAATGCGGATACCCCCAGCGGGCACCTGGACGTCGAGCAGGGGCAGGTCGACATCGACTCGCTGCTCTCGCACCAGCGCGGTCCATTGCTCAATCGCCTGATTCGCTGCGGCCGAGCTGTGGAAACGCGCCGCGAGCTCCCGCGCCAGTGCTGTTTTTGCATCGCGAGGATGCAGCGCACCGGAAGCGACATCGCGTTTGAGCGCCTCGATATCGGCTGATGAGAGGTCCAGGCTCAACAGCTCATACCAGCGCCACATCAGCTTGTCGTCGATCTTCATCGTCTTGTTCACAATGTCGATCGCGGGCTCATTGATGCCGATATAGTTGCCGAGCGACTTCGACATCTTTTGCACACCGTCCAAGCCCTCCAGCAGAGGCATGGTCAACACGATCTGTGCCGGCTGACCCGCATCCTCCTGCAGCGCGCGCCCCATCAACAGATTGAAGCGCTGATCGGTGCCGCCAAGCTCGACATCCGCCCGCAAGGCAATCGAGTCATAGCCTTGCACCAGGGGATACAGGAATTCGTGGATGGCGATCGACTGTTGCGCGGCGTAGCGCTTGGAAAAGTCGTCGCGTTCGAGCATGCGCGCGACCGTGTGCTTGGCGGCAAGGCGGACCATGTCCGCCGCCGTCATCTTGTCGAACCATTCCGAGTTGAAGCGGACTTCAGTACGTTCGGCGTCAAGCACTTTGAATACCTGTTCGGCGTAGGTTTTCGCATTCGCCTCAATATCCTCACGAGTCAAAGGCTTGCGAGTGACATTCTTACCGGTCGGATCACCGATCATTCCGGTGAAATCGCCGATCAGGAAGATCACCTGATGCCCCAGATCCTGGAACTGGCGCATCTTGTTGAGCAGCACGGTATGGCCGATATGCAAATCCGGCGCGGTCGGATCGAAGCCGGCCTTGATCCGCAACGGGCGGCCGAGCTTGAGTCGGGCCGCGAGTTCCTCGCGCTTGATGATGTCGTCGGCGCCGCGACCAATCAGGTCGAGCGCGGCTTGCATATCCGTCATGGAATTCCCTGGGGAGGTCGCCCGTCACGCAAACGGTGACCGCAACACCGCTGATCATGAATGAAATGGCGACTCAAAACGGGCGCCACAGTTAATAATTCGTTAGTCAACGATAGTTCGCAAGTCATTGACGCTATTGGCATTGACGCCAGCTGCAAAACGCATTTATGGTATCCGTCGCTTGACCGGAATGCGACCCGTGACCGACCTCCAGAACGACCTACCCCCCGCCCGCCACAAGACTCGTCGTCTCGCGATCCGGCGTCACACGCAACGCAAGCATTTCCATTTCTATTCCCGCATGTCGAGCTGGACGTTCATGCAGAACGTTATCGCTTCGCCGGTCAGTTGGCGTGCCGAGCACTGGATTCTTGGCGGTGTCGCTCTTCTACTGACCGCCTTGGTCGGTATCGTGATCCCGACCTGGGCAAATGCAACGCGTCACGACGCGGCACCCACACCTTACACGACGATGGCGCTGGACCTGCCTCAGCTGCCGCCCGGCGCCGAGGCGGACGCGACGATCGGTGCCTACGGCGCGAATGGAACGGAGCCCAACTGGCGTATCGTCAATGTGCGCTCGGGCCAATCATTGTCCGACATTTTCCACGAACAGGGCCTTGGGCCAACCGACCTGCAGCGCGCACTGGATTCCCAGGGCGACGCTTCGGCGTTGCGTCATATCCGTCCTGGTCAGGAATTTGCGTTTGAGCTTGATGCGAACGGTGCGCTGACCGCGATGCGCTTCGAGCGCGGCGATGCGACGCGTGTGGTGCTTCACTTCGACGCTGCTGGCGTCACTGAATCGGCGGTGGAACGCGCGGTGGAACGTCGAACGCATGTCGCCCATGGTGTCGTGACACGCTCGCTGTTTTACGCCGGCGAACAGGCCGGCCTCACCGATGCGATGGTGCTGAAGCTTGCCAACGCGTTCGGCTACGACATCGACTTCGCCCAGGATCTGCGCGAAGGCGACAGCTTCAGCGTGGTCTACGACGACGTCTACCGCGAAGGCGAGCACCTGCGCGATGGCGACATCATCGCCGCCACTTTCATCAACCAAGGCAAGCGCTACACCGCGATCCGCTATACGAATGCGGATGGCGAGACCATGTACTACACCGAGCAAGGACGCCCGCTGCGCAAGTCGTTCCTGCGCACGCCGGTCGAATTTACGCGCATTTCCTCGACGTTCTCGACCGGACGCATGCACCCGATACTCGGCTACATGCGCGCGCACCAGGGCGTCGACTATGCCGCGCCCACCGGCACGCCGATCCGGGCAGCCGGAGACGGCAAGATCGTCTTCCGCGGCTGGAAGTCCGGGTATGGCAACTTCGTGATCGTGCAGCACAACGCGCACATCAGCACCGCCTACGGCCACATGTCGCGTTTTGCAAACGAGCAGCTGGGCCAACACATCAAACAGGGCGAAACCATCGGCTACGTCGGCATGACCGGCCTCGCTACCGGTCCGCACCTGCATTACGAATTCCGCATCGATGGCGGCCATCGCGATCCGCTGACCGTCACGCTGCCGCCCCCGGAGCCGCTACCGGCAGCGCAATTGGCCCAGTTCCGGTTGGCGAGTGCGCCGATGATGGCCAGACTCAAACTTGTCGACGGCATCCAGCTTGCCCGCGCGGGCAATTAAGCCGGACGTGCCGACACTCTGGCTGGGCCTGATTTCCGGCACCAGCGCAGACGGCATCGACGCGGCGCTAGTCCGCTTCGAGCCGCAGCTCGAGGTCGTGGGATCGCACACACTCCCCTACCCGACCGCCTTGCGTGAACGCGTGATCGCGCTCGCGCGAAGCCACGCATCGATTGCGCTCGATGACTACGGCCGTCTTGATGTCGAGATCGGCGAATGCTTCGCCACTGCCGCGCTGTCCGTGCTTCGCGATTGCGGGGTCAAGGCAGCCAGCGTCGCGGCAATAGGCTCACACGGCCAGACGGTTTGTCACCGGCCAACGGGACCACATCCCTTCACGCTGCAGATTGGCGATCCCAGCGTGATCGCGGAACGCACAGGCATCGCGACGATCGCCGACTTTCGTCGCGCCGATGTCGCCGCTGGCGGCCAGGGCGCGCCCTTGCTGCCAGCGCTGCACGCCGCGGTGTTCGCCGATGCGGTCATGCCGCGTGCCATCCTCAACCTCGGCGGCATTGCAAACCTGACGATCCTCACCCCCGGGCACGAAGTACTGGGCTTCGATACCGGTCCGGCGAACTGCCTGCTGGATGCATGGGCCGCGCGCCACCTCAACGCCCCGCGTGATGACAATGGCGCCTGGGCGCGCAGTGGTCGCGTCGACGAAGCTCTGCTCGCGCGCTGGCTTGACGATCCGTATTTTCACGCTGCGCCTCCCAAGAGCACGGGCCGCGAAGTATTCAATCTCGACTGGCTCGGCGCGCGTGTTCCGGCACAAGCAGCTCCCGTCGACGTCCAGGCGACCCTGCTTGTGCTCAGTGCGCGCAGCATTGCGGATGCGTTGCGTTCGCATGGTCGCGATACGCGCGAGGTTTTTGCGTGCGGCGGTGGTGTGCACAACGCTGCGCTGATGGATGCGTTGCGCCGCGAGCTTTCGAATGCTCGTCTCGACACCACGGCAGCATTGGGACTCGATCCGGACTACGTCGAGGCGGTCGGCTTCGCTTGGCTTGCGCGTGCGCGACTTGCGGATGAACCAGGCAACCTGCCTGCGGTGACGGGTGCGCGAGGCGCGCGTCTGCTGGGCGCGATCTACCCCGCACGACCCTCCTGACGCATCAACCGCGCTTGTGGCGGGGACCACCGCGATGATGAGACGGCAACTTCGCGGGCGGGTCTTCGCTATCCGTGAACAACGGCCGCCCGTCGATGTGCTCAAAGGCGGTCAGAGCGTCATCGAACATCGCGGTCTCATCGGAATTCCATACGCCGCGCAAGCGCGCGATATCGCGCCGTTCACGACTGACCAGACTTTGGCCACCAAGGCCAAGACCATAGCGCAGGGCATGCAATGCCACTTCGTCGATGGTCCAGGCCAGGTCGTTGGCAATCTGGTCGAGTCGCTCGGTGATAGCGTCGTCGATGTTGCGAATCACGATGTCCACGGCACGGTCCGACAAGCTTGAAGCCTGCAATTGTGGCACGAGCGTTCACACAAGCCCATGTCCGAACCGTGGCGCAGGCATTGCATGGACAATGCCTACACAGGCGTCGTCGGGCGCGGTGCCGCTTGCCGTATCAGCCAGATGATCAGCACCAGTGCCGGCAAACCAATCGCAGCGGAATAGATGAAGAAGGGCGTATAGCCCCATGCGTCCACGATGGTTCCCCATTGGCTGGCGAGGCTCTTGGCCGGCAAGCTCCACAGCGTGCCGAACAGCGCATACTGGGTCGCGGTATAGGCAGTGTTGGTCAATGACGACATATACGCGATGAACGCCGTACCCGCGATGCCGTTCGCAATGTTGTCGACACTCACCACCGCTGCGAGCCACTCGATACCCGGCGAGATGCCCGCGATATACGCGTAGAGAAGGTTTGCGATCGTGAGCAGCGCCCAGCCTACAAGCAACGTCTTTGGTATGCCGTAGCGTTTGATCAGCATGCCGGCCAACAAAGCGCCCGTGAGCGTCATCAGCACGCCATACCCCTTTGAAACCAGGGCTATCTGCTTGAGCGTGAAACCGAGGTCTAGATAGAACGTATTCGCGGCCACGCCCATCGTCATGTAGTTGAGGCGGTAGGTGACTATGAGCAGAAGTATCGGCACGCCGACACGCAGCCCATTGCGCGAAAAGAAATCGACGAACGGACAAACGACGGCGCCTATCAACCACGCGACCGCATGCCGGAGCGACGCCGGCCAATGCGATGAGCGTTCGAGAAATGCAGTGACACGCGCTTCCTGCGCCAGCGTCGATCGATCGATCAGGATCTCTGGCTCGGCGATCACCAGGGTAGTAACGACACCGATCACGACGCACGCTGCCATGATCAGGTAGGCAGTCGACCATCCATACCCCGCCGCCGCAGTCAGGGCGCCCGCGCCCGCGCAGATCAGGGCGAGCTGGTAACCGATTTGATAGGTGGCAGCCATCGCTCCCTGCCATTCCTGCCCTGCAGATTCGATGCGGTAAGCGTCAACAACAATGTCCTGCGTTGCCGCAGCGAATGCGGTGAACACCGCCCACCAGGCGATGTGCGCGGCATCGATCGCCGGATCACCCAGCGCCATCATGACCAGCCCAAAGGCGACACCGCATTGCGCCAGCAGCATCCAGCTGCGTCGACGCCCGAGTCGCTGCAGCCAAGGCAGGGGCATACGGTCGACAATCGGCGACCAGAAGTACTTGAGCGAGTAGGCGAGGCCGACGAGGCTGAAGTACCCGATTGTCGTGCGATCAATCCCCGCTTGACGCAAACGAGCAGAAAGGGTCGTCAGCACCAACGGGAACGGAAGACCTGCCGAAAAACCGAGAAACAACATCGCACAGACGCGCGGGTTTGCGTAAACGCCAAGCGCTTGCCGCCAATCCCGTACAGCTCGCGTCACTGCGCGTAATCCACGACATACGGCGCGTGATCAGAAAATCTCGGTTCGCGATGGATCGCGCAGCCTTTGAGCTTCTTGCGCAGTGATGGTGTGACGAATTGATAGTCGATGCGCCAACCGACGTCATTCGCGCGCGCGGCGCCGCGATTGCTCCACCAGGTGTAGTCCTGACCCTCGGGCTTGAGCGCTCGATAGCTGTCAGCCCAACCGACGTTGTCGGCACAGACCGCATTGAGCCATTCGCGTTCGGCCGGCAGGCAACCGGAATTCTTCTGATTCGACGTCCAGTTCTTGATGTCCAGGCGGCTGCGCACGATGTTCCAATCACCGCACAGCACGTAGTCGCGCCCGCTCGCGAGCCAGCGATCGAGCGTCGGGCGCAGCCACTCCATGACTTCGAACTTGAAACCCTGACGCTCCTCGCCGGATGAGCCGGACGGAATGTAGAAGGAAACCACGCTCAGGTTGCCGTAGCGCGCTTCGATATAGCGACCTTCCTCGTCGAATGGCGCCCAACCCAACGCGGTACGCACTTCGTCGGGCTCGCGCTTCGAATAGATCGCCACGCCGCTGTAGCCCTTCTTGGTGGTCGCATCGCGATAGAAGCAATGATGACCGTCCGGGCGGAACATCGGATCGCTGAGCTGATCTTCCTGCGCCTTGGTTTCCTGCAGGCAGACCACATCGGCCTTTTGCAGTTTCAGCCATTCGAAGAAACCCTTGGTGCCTGCGGAACGGATGCCATTGGCGTTGAAGCTGATGATTTTCATGGAGCCGGGAGTGGGGAATCGAGATTGGGAAATCGATGCAAGCCTACCCGATTCGGGTCGTGATCCCGACAACCGTCGCAATCCCGTGGTCGCATGGTGCCGCATCGACCGAGACTTCCTCGACGATGGCGCGAGCTGCACAATCCGATTCCCCATTCTAGATTCTCCATTCCCATGCTCCCGACACAACGCGCCTTCCTCGATCTCGCCCTTGCGCGCAACGTGCTGCGCTTCGGCGAGTTCACGCTGAAGTCCGGACGGGTCAGCCCGTATTTCTTCAATGCCGGCCTGTTCGACTCCGGTGCCGCGCTGGCAACGCTGGGGACGGCCTACGCGGATGCGGCGACGCGCATCGACATCGATTTCGACATGCTGTTCGGTCCGGCCTACAAGGGCATCGTGCTTGCCGCGATTACCGCGGCCGCGCTGGCGCAACAGTGCGGCCGCGACCTGCCGTTTGCCTACAACC
>JBDSFA010000439.1:0-4855 GCA_039919785.1 Dokdonella sp.
CGCATCAGAACTCGTACGAGGCGCCGACGTAGACCGTGCGTCCAATACCCGGCTCGAGGCCATTGGAGAACACGCGCGAGTAGTACTTCTTGTCGAACAGGTTGGAGACGCCGCCTAGCAGGCGCACTTCGGGAATTACCCAGTAGTCGGCGGAGAAGTCAGCAACGCTATACGACGGTACCTTTGCGGGGATGAAGCCCGCCGTGGCTGACGTCGCAACGGCCGTCGGTGCGGGCGCATTCGAGTCCTGGAAGTACTGGCTGGCGACAGAGACGACCGACAACGCCAACTTGAGCTTCTGGTCTTCGCGATACGCGACGCCGACACGCGCGAGGTAGTCCGGCGAGAACGCCGGCTTGTTGCCGACCTTGACTGCAGGATTGTGAGTGGCGGTGAATTCCGCGTTGAGCAGACTTACGTTGGCGAACGCCGACAGATGCTGCGTCGAGTGGGGATCGCGTGCAGCGAGGAAGTCGTAGTCGATCTGGCCTTCAAATCCGCGATGGCGCGTGTCGCCCGTGTTGATGTTGATCGTGGTGGTGCCGATACCGGACGGCTGGCTTTCGATGCGGTCCTTCACGTTCACCCAGAACAAGCTGGCGTCGTAAAAAAGGCCATCGACGGGTGTGCCGTGCACGCCTGTTTCCCACGACAGGACATGGGTCGGATCCGGATCGTTGGCTGCGCTCGGTTCCAGGTTGCCGAACGGAGAGCCGACATCGAAGTAACGCACGGGGCGCCAGCCCTGCGAGACGTTGAAGTAGGTTTCGTTGGCATGGCCGAAGTCATTGCCCAGACCCAGACCCAACAGTGGCACGGTGTGATCAACCGAGCGATCGACGAGCGTGGGGTGTCCGGCATGAACGCTTTCGTTGATATCGACGTTCTCTTTCTCCAGGCGCACCGACGGCACGAAGTGCCAGTTGCCGGCGAAGCGGAACACGTTCTCGGCAAACACGGCGCCGTAGTCGACGGACCGCTGTTGACGCAGGATCGGCGTTCCGGTGCGAGCGTACTGATCGGGCGAAAGACCGATAGTGCCCCATTGGCGGAACGGCGCATCGGAGTGATAGAACGTCGTGCCGACGGTGAATGCATTGCCGCGGCCCCAGTGATGGACCACGCGCGCATCTACACCCGTGAAACGGAATTGTTCATCCTGCAACGTCGCTGTCGTCGGCGCAGCGCCGCGATCCTGCGAACGTGACGCCTGATCCTGATAGCCGTACCAAGCCTTCGCGATGAGTTCGGTTTCCGCATCGAAGTGACGATCGTGGGTCACGCTGAGCACATAGCGATTGGTCCACAACCGGTTGTGCGGCGTAGGTGACTGTTTGTCGTTGGTCTGGAATTGCAGGTAGTTGAGCTTGCCCGGATCACCGGTATCTAGATCGTAGGCATGGAAATCCAGCGACGTATAGGCCATGTCGTCGGGGCGGTAGCCGAGGTGGAAATCCAGGCCCTTGAGCTTGGAGTCACCGTTGTCGCGCTCGCCATCGCTCTGGCGGTAGTTCACGTCGGCGAGGTAGTCCCATACACCAGACGTGCCGGATACCTTGTTGAAGGTTCCGAACAATCCGTTGCTGCCGATCACATTCTCTGTGTAACCGGCCAGCTCACGGTCCGCGACCGGCTTCTTGCTGATCAGGTTCACGACCGGCGGCGGTTCTGGACCGTACAGCAGCGAACTGCCGCCGCGGATCAGCTGCACTTCGGACAGTGTCTGCGGCAACGGGAATGCGTACACGGTCGGGAAGCCGATCCAGTCACCTTCCAACGGGATGCCATCGAGCATCACCGTCACGAATTCAGATTCCTGCGGATTGCCGATGCCGCGATAGCTCAGATTCAACTGCCCCGGCGATTGCTGTTCGGAATAGAACAGCCCCGGCGTTTGCGCGAAGAGATCGCGCAAGTTGTTGTCGACCACCGTCGGGATGTTCTCGACTTTGGTGATCGAGGTCTTCTTGGTGACCGTGATCAGCGCGCCATCCACTTCGCGCATGATGTGCTGTAATTTCGGCCGCGTGTCGTCCTGCGAGCGGCGCTCGCGCACATCGACCTTGGGTAATTCGGTGGCGGTGCTCTGGTTCGGCGCATTGGCATCCTGCGCATGGACCGGGACGGTGAGCGCATTCGCAATCGCGAACGCAAGAACACCGGAGACGATCGTTATGGTTCTCATTCGGGAGCCTTCGGGTGGCGCGCGATGCCCCCTGTGGACACCGTCAGTCGCGCTTTATCGCAGGCTTGCGTCCGATGAAACAGCGCATCCAGACGTAGGTCGAGAGGATGATTCAGATACGCCTCAAGACCTACGGTAGAAAGCGCGTCCGCGCAATCAGCGCGGCGGCGGGTCGGGCACAAAGCCGCCCGGAAACGCTTGTGGATCCGCACGTTTGATCGGGCGTTGGATGATGCCCTGCTGGACGAGGTTCGCGTAACTGTCGTACCAGATCGAACGGGTTTCGGTCGGCGTCTGCGAGGAGCGTTCGAACGCGGTGGTGTCGACATGCGCGTATTCGCTCGCGCCATGGCCGGTGCCAAGTCGCTCTTGGCGTTTCGCCACTGCGTCCGACTGTTTAGCCATTGACTCCGGGGCGCGCGCGCTGGTGGCCGCACCGGAGGCGGTCTCGCTTGGCGCTTCTGCGCGCGGCGCAGGCGGCGCCGAGGCTGTCGACGACGGCGACGCGTTCGACGACGGCGCAGGAATCTCGGGGACCGGCGACGCATCACGCGCGACTTTCTCGCGCTCGCGCCGGACCGGCGCGCTTTCGGTGAACACCGCCACGCCGATCACGCCGACATTGGCCGGGCGGCCCGTGCGCGCGGCGTAGCTGTTCGGCAGCGCGGTGAAATTGAATTGCGCTATCTCGTCGAGGTTCTTGCGCCAGCCGGTGATCTCGGATGATTCCCAGGCATCCAGCACGTAGCCGGTCTGGTCCGGATTCGCGGTCTCGCCGCTGACTGCGTTGACGCCGTCAACGCTGAGCACGACCAGCACGCGCCCGCCGCTGCGATTGGACATACGCACCGAATAGCGATGTCCCGGCGTGCCGGCGACATACAACTTGCCGTGGTCGGCATAGGTCGGCAGGGTCGCGCCGCTGTCGCGATCGACAATTGCCAGATCAAGCAGGTTGGCCTTGGCGGCGGGGGCGGACACGGTGGCAGCGGCAATCAGGGCGGCGTAAAGCAGGGTGCGCATGACTCATCTCCTGGGGTAGTCGAACTCGGGTGGTGACACATCCAACGCGTCTGTGGTGCGGGCGGGGTTAAGCCGGTGCCGGCATTCCCGTAAACTCGACGGCCCACCTTAACGATACGCCCCTCGCGTGAGCCACGAAAAGCGTCGCATCCTTACCGGCATCACCACCTCCGGAACGCCGCATCTGGGCAACTACGTTGGTGCGATACGCCCAGCCATTGCCGCGAGCCGCCGCGCCGATGCCGAGTCGTTCTATTTCCTCGCCGACTATCACGCCTTGATCAAGACCGGCGATCCGGCGCGTGTGCAGCAATCGACGCTCGAAATCGCCGCGAGCTGGCTTGCCTGCGGCCTCGATCCGGACAAGGTGTTCTTCTATCGCCAGTCGGATATCCCCGAGATTCCCGAGCTGACCTGGCTGCTCACCTGCGTCACCGCGAAGGGCCTGCTCAACCGCGCGCATGCCTACAAGGCGGCGGTCGATGCAAATGCCGGGCAGGATCCCGATGCGGGTATCACCGCCGGCCTATACATGTATCCCGTGCTGATGGCCGCGGACATCCTGATCTTCAACGCACATGAAGTGCCGGTCGGGCGCGACCAGATCCAGCATATCGAGATGGCGCGGGATATTGGACAGCGCTTCAACCACATCTATGGCAGCGACTATTTCGTCGCGCCAGCCGCGAAGATCGAGGACAACGTTGCGACCTTGCCCGGCACGGATGGCCGCAAGATGTCCAAGAGCTACGACAACACGATTCCGTTGTGGCTGCCGGCGAAGGATCTGAAGAAGGCAATTCTCGGCATCGTCACCGACTCGCGCGCGCCCGGCGAAGCGAAGGATGCGGAGTCGTCGAACATCTTTGCAATCTATCGGGCGTTCGCCAGTAACGACGAAACTGCGGCGATGCGTGAGGCGTTTGCAGAAGGCATCGGCTGGGGCGATGCGAAGCAGAAGTTGTTCGAGCGCGTCGACGCCGAGCTCGCGCCGATGCGCGAGCAGTACGAAGCGCTCGTCGCCAAACCGGCGCGCATCGAGGAATTGCTGCACGTGGGTGCGCGCAAGGCGCGTGAGCGAAGCGGCGACTTTATCGAACGGCTGCGCTGGGCGGTCGGCTTGCGCACGCTTGCCAAACATAAGCCAGTTATCTTCGGTGATATTCGCGGGACGTTTGCTCCGATGGAAGGTCACTTGACCGAGACTAAAGTGGCTTTGCCGCAATTGAAGAGCTATCGCGAAGCCGACGGCAAGTTCTACTTCAAGTTGAACGCAGGCGATGGCGCGCTGCTGTTGCAAAGCTGTGCTTTCGATTCACCGAAGGATGCCGGGCGCCTGACTGCTGCGCTGGTCGAGGCGGCAGGCGACGTGCAGGCGGTCGCCGTATTGCTGTCGCAGAGCACGTTGTCCAGCGAACACGCATTGCCGACGGAAGCGATCGGCAACGCGCTCACGCTGCTCAAGGCCGACAAGCTCGCGAAAGAACAAGCGAAACGGGATGGATAGCATCGTAGCAGCGGCTTCAGCCGCGATGCTTTCTTCTCAGCGGCGATGAAGCATCGCGGCTGAAGCCGATCCTACAAAATGCCCGCGACGCCATGCGTCATCGCGTCTGCTTCTGAGACGCAATAAGGTGGCGTATCCTC
>JBDSFA010000375.1:0-7393 GCA_039919785.1 Dokdonella sp.
TGATCCCGACGCTGCTGTTGTCGGTGTTCCCGATCAAGGCGCAAACCTGGATGTACACCGTGCCGCTGATGGGTCAGCAGGTCGCCATCATGCGCCTGTTGCGCGGCGACGCGGTCGCACCCTTCCACCTCTGGCTCTGTTTCGCCTGTACGACAGTCGCGGCGATCCTCGTCTATCTGGTCACGGCGCTGATCTATCGTAGCGAGCGCCTCGCGATTTCGGCCTGAAGAAATCGGCGCTGCGCGGGTCTCGCGAAGCCATGTGAGCGGAATGTTATCTGCGCGTTCGGACTTCCACGCAGGGAAGTACACAAACGGCACCTCCGCAAAGTCGACGTGTCGAGATTTTCGTGCACAATACAGGTTCCATTTGAGGGGAAATGCTATGAGCGGAGTTTGGCTTTCGCGCACGACAACGGCCGCGCGATGTACTCGCGAAGGGCTGCTCGCCGCCGCGTTGATTTTCGGGATGCCTGCGATCGTCGCAGCCAAAGGTGTGGTTCACCAGATATCGGCGGCGCTGGCGACGCCCATTCAGACGATCACTTCGGCAGGTCCGCTGAATCAGATCTTCATCGGCAACGACCTTTCCGCGCAGATCGCCTACACCGGCGATACCACTCAGGAAGTCTACCCGCCAGGCACCACGCCAGGCGACTACGGCACATTTGTAGTGGTGGCCAACACCCTGTATGCGCCGGACTTCGCCAATCACGGGGGCAGTGCAACCAGCAATATCGGTGCCTACACCCCCTTTACTCCGGTGAGCCAGTCGGGCGTAAGCGGCTCCGGCAGCGCCGCGGATCCGTACAAAGTGACCACGACCGTCAACGTCGGCGCCACGGGTCTGTCGATCAGCCAGACCGAGCGTTATGTGGTGGGCCAAGAGTCCTATCGCACCGATGTAACGATCAACAACAGCATCGCCCGGGCCGTCGATGTGATCCTCTACCGCGTGATGGATTGCTACTTGGGTGGCACGGACACGGGCTACGGTTTCGTAAACGGTTCTGCGATTGGTTGCTCGTTGAACGCGAACAACACGCCGCCGGACCGCATTGAGGAAATCGTGCCGCTGACGCCGGGGAGCAGCTACTACCAGGCGCGCTACAGTATTGTCTGGACCGCAGTCGGCACGCACGCCGCTTTCAGCAATTTGTGTGACGCTTGCGCCAGCAACCTCGACAACGGGGCTGGCGTGAGCTGGAGCGTGTCGATCCCGCCGAATGGATCGGTCACCTTGTCCAACGAAACGCTGTTTTCACCGAACGGCATCCAGCCGCTGAACACGACAAAGACCGCAGACGCGGCGAGCGTCGCCCCTGGCGGTGCGGACGGCTACACGATCATGATTTCCAATTCAAACGGCGGGGACGAAACGGTGAATTCAATCACCGATACGTTGCCGGCTGGTTTCTCGTATGTTCCCGGTTCGAGCACGGGTGCAACGACCGTCGATCCAGCTGTTGCTGGCCAGGCACTGACCTGGACCGGCCCGTTCAACGCGCCCGCTGGCGGTTCACTGACATTGCATTTTAGCGTCACCGCTGCCACGCCTGCAGGCACCTATTACAACCAGGCAACAGCCGATGCAGGCGCGTCGACAGTGATCGGCACTGGCCCAACTGCGCCGATCACCGTCACGGGTGGCGGCGGGGTGGTTGCGCTCAGCACCAGCAAAGCAGCAGACACGGCGACCGTGCAAGTGGGTGCAAACGACGGCTACACGATCACTGTCACGAACCCGAACGCCAGCGCCATCAGCCTGAACTCGATCAGCGACACGCTGCCGGCCGGCTTCAGCTATCGCGCAGGCTCTACCAGCGGCGTGACAACAGCCGATGCGGCCGTCGCCGCGCAGCTGCTTACCTGGAGCGGCCCATTCAACGTTCCGGCCGGCGGGTCGATCTCGCTGCATTTCGGCGTAACGGTTAGCGGCACTGCGGGCACGTTCTACAACCAAGCCGTCGCGGACGCGGGTGCGACGGCGCCGGTGAACGGCACCGGACCGACGGCTCCAGTTACCGTCTTGGCCGGTGGCGGCGCGGATGGACCGGTCCCCGCGCCAACCCTCGGCAACGCGACGCTGGCCCTGCTAGGTCTGTTGCTTGCCGGCATTGCAACCCTCGCGATGCGGCGCAAGTTTGGCTGATAGCGCCAGGACATCCGGAAAAAACCCCGCTCCGGCGGGGTTTTTTTTGCGACGCGCAACGCGCACGGTCCTTTAGAACAGGTCGCCCTGCGCAGTTACCTCACGCGCAGGCCTGAAGCGTGTGCAATCAAGCGCAAGATCGCGCACGTGGTTGATGCCGTTCTTGCGGCAGGCCAGATGGAAACGTTGTCGGATCAACTCGGCGAACTCGCCTTCGCCGCGCATGCGCGAGCCGAAGCGCGCGTCGTTGTCACGGCCAGAGCGCATCTGCCGGAGCAGGCTCATCACGTGCTCGGCGCGCTCGGGCACGTTCAGGGCGAGCCAGTCGCGGAACAGATCCTTCAGCTCGTACGGCAGACGCAACACGGTATAGCCGGCGCGTTTCGTGCCGGCCGCCGCTGCGCGTTCGAGGATCTGCTCGATATAACGGTCGGTCACCATCGGAATGATCGGCGCGACCATCACGCCGCAAGGCACGCCCGCTGCGTTGAGGTTCGCAACGGCTTCGAGGCGCCGGTGCGGCGCACTCGCGCGCGGCTCCAGCGTGCTCGCGAGGCGATTGTCGAGTGAGGTTACCGAGACGAACGCATGCACGAGATTCGCGCGTGCCATCGGTACGAGAATATCGAGGTCGCGCTCGATCATCGCGTTCTTCGTGATGATGGTGCACGGATGGCCGCATTCGGCGAGCACTTCGAGGATGGAGCGCGTGATCTTGTAACGGCGCTCGATCGGCTGGTAGGGGTCGGTGTTTGCGCCGAGGTTGATCGGCGAGCAGACGTAGCTGCGCTTGCGCAGTTCCGCGCGAAGCAATTCCGCAGCGTTCGTCTTCGCGAAAAGCCTGGTCTCGAAATCGATGCCGGCGGAAAGATTCAGGTACGAATGCGACGGCCGCGCGTAGCAGTAGACGCAGCCGTGCTCGCAACCGCGATAGGGGTTGATCGACTGATCGAAACGGATATCCGGCGAATCGTTGCGGCTGATGATCGTGCGCGCGCGTTCTTCGGTGACCTGGGTTGGCGGTCGCGGCGTGTCTTCGTCTTCGCGATGCCAACCATCATCTTCGCGCGTCTTGCTGATCGTCTCGAAGCGTCCTTCCGGGTTCGACGCTGCCCCGCGGCCCTTGATGCGCGCGGGCTGGTCGAGGCGGAGGGGATCGTTGGAGGGCGGCGTGGGTTTCATCGGCATGCGCACGCAGTATGCGCGGCGGCGTCTCAGATTCTGGGAAAGAGCCGGTGCAGGTAGCCGTTCATTGAGCGCTGCAACCGAATGCCACCGTCGTCCGTATAGTCGATCATGAACCCGGCGCCGCGCCGGCGGAGTCGTCTTGCATGAGATTGCATCTGGATCGCTGGATCGCCCTCGCCATGGTACCGCTGATGTGCGGTTGCCAGGCCGCGTTCTTCCGTGTCGTCAACGTGGGCAGCGCGTCGATAGCGGTGCAGACGCAACCGTATTCGCCGCAACACGACCTCAAGCTCGATGTCTATCGGCCATCGTCAGACACGTCGGCCGCGCCCGTCGCATTGTTCTTCTACGGCGGCAGCTGGCGCCGCGGCAGTCGTGATGAATACGCCTTTGTCGGCCAGGCGCTCGCTGCGCGCGGCATCCTCGCGATCGTCGCCGATTACCGCAAATATCCGCAGGGGCGCTTCCCGGACTTCGAAACCGACGCCGCGGCCGCGACGCGCTGGACCATCGATCATGCCCGCGATTGGGGCGGCGATCCCGCCCGAGTGTTCCTGGTTGGACACTCCTCTGGCGCACAGATTGTCGCGCTTCTGGCGACCGACGCGCGCTATCTGGCCGAGGTGGGTTTGAAGCCGCGTGACCTCGCCGGTGTCGTCGGCATCGCGGGACCGTACGACTTCCTGCCGCTGACCGATCCGAAGATCAAGGAAGTGTTTGGCGAGGAATCGAATTGGTCCGCGTCCCAGCCGATCAATTTCGTCGATGGCGATGAGCCGCCATTCCTGTTGCTCAATGGCACCGGCGACCGCGTCGTCGACCCGCGCAACAGTGCATCGCTGGCGCAGCGTTTGCGCGCCGCCGGCATTGCCGTGACGCACAGGCAATACCCTGGCGTTGGGCATTTCCGCATTCTCGCCGCGATGCGCTATCCAGCATTGTCACCGACGCGCGCGGACGTGACGGACTTCATCCTGCGCATGCCTGCTGCGACGAGTGCAAAAGCACGCTAGCGCCCGCAGCGGGCGCGACATCCTGCGCTGCCTCAAGTACTGCCATTGAGCACGCCGTGCCTGCCCAGATCGTGCGGACTATTGGTCAGCATGCCCTTGGCGAAATCCAGTGCGCGCACCATGAAGTTGCCTGCCGATTCCCAATACGCGGCATCCTGTACGCGGATGCGCAGCACGATCAGATTCGGATCATCCTTACCGTGCGGAAAGAAGATTTTCTGCGGACTCGACCAGAGCTCGTCGATGGTCTTGCTATCGCGATCAATGCGCGCGCGTCCACGAATCGATACATAGCGCTGTGCGGTGGGGTGCGCATAGCTGAGATTGACATCGGGGTTCTCGGCCATCTCTTCGATCTTGTGACTGTCGGCGCCGGTGAAAAACACCAGTTCGCCGCTGGACTCGAAGGCAAGCGTCTGCAACGGCCGGCTCACCATCGAGCCGTCCGACGCATGCGTGGTCAGCATCGCGGTGTCGATGCCGTCGATGAGTTCGCCGAGTTTGCGCAGATCAGCGCTCGCGTGTCTTTCGTTTTTCATGACGGATCCCGTAGTGACTGCTGTAGCCACCTTTGCGCGTTCCGCGGTTAATAGCGGATGAAGCGGTCCGCGAGCGATTCCACACTTCGCGAGCATCAGTGAGGCCGCGCTTAAGCTGGGTAAAGGAAAGGGTTGTTACTCCATAGGCCAGCGCCGGTGCGGATTGGCGGCGCACTCATTGGCTCAAGAGGGTTCGCGATGAAACGTACCGCAGTGAAGAAGACCGCAGCAAAGAAGGCAGTGAAAGGCGCCGCAAGCAAGGTCGTGAAGAAGAACGTGGCGAAAAAAGCCGTCAAAAAGGCAGTGAAGAAGACGGCCGCCAAGGCGACAGCCAGGACCGTCGGCGTCGCAGCGGCACGCGCGAAGGCGAAGACCGTCGTCGCGAAAAAATCCACTGCGAAGCGAAAGGCCGTTCCTGCCAAGACCGCAACGAAGAAAAAAAGCGTCAACAAGGCGGCCAGGAAGCCCGCGGCAAACGTAGTTGCGAGCAAACCGCTGATCAAGCGTGCGACGACGTCGTCCGCCAGGAAGACACCTTCAACGGCATCCAAGAGCAGGGCCGCCAGCGCGAAGGAATCGGCGTCCACGCGTCCCCGAGTAAACAAGTCGCCCGCCGCGAAGGCGGCCAAGGCGAAAACACCTACCGTCCAGACCGCGGCAAGGAAAATGCCCGTGCGGGATGTGCGCAAGGAGGCCCTGCCGCTACCGCCAAAGCCTGCGCGCGTGGTGCCGACCAAGCCCACGGCGCCGGTCGTGCGGCCACGTTCAGCTGCGCCGGTGCAAGCATCACCGGATGTCGGCCCTGTCAGTCCCGAAGTCGCGGCCGCGCATTTCCAGGAGCTGCTTCGCGCCAAACAGGAGCGCGTGCGCCAGGGACCGACCTATCCGGCCGCCAATCCGTATACCGGTCGGCATGATGGGTCCGGCGGAAACGGACATGGCGATATCGACAGTCATGGTCCGCCGCCGTTGTCCAACACCCCCGAGCCCGAGGCCGTGTACGGCACCAGCACGACGCATGGCCGCGGCAATCAAGGCATGCGCAAGCCGAAGTAACGGCGGCGTCTCGGCGACATTGCGGCGCGCGAAATCAACACAAATCCACGCCGCTGTCTGTCTCGTTGCATCGTGGACGACGGCCGCGAATCTCCGCGGCCGCCGCCTTCGGATGGACTGTATCTGCGCGAAAGACAAGCACGCGCCGGGCGATGCAGCGGACCTCGACTACGCCGGCAGCCCGAACAAACTCGCCAGCGGACGCGACGTACCACACGAAGTGGCCAAGCGGCTCGACAAGGCGGGCTTCAAGGCGCAGCCCGGGCTGGATGGTGGGTGCTGGCGACGCGGCGTTGAAGCGAAGGAGGGAGAGAGCCGGTCAGCTGTCAAAATGACCCTGACTCCATTTCCCTTCCCCGTCGCCGCTGGTGGCAGCACCGACGAGTAGTATGCTTATGTAGCTACCAATTCGGAGTTACGCTTGATTTCATGGGATGACGCCAAGAACGCAAGCAACCAACGCAAGCACGGCGTGAGCTTCGAGGTGGCGGCGCTGGTGTTCGATGATCCGGCCCACGTCTCCAGACAGGATCGCATCGAGGCCGGCGAGTCGCGTTGGCAAACCATCGGAAGGGTTGGTGATACCGTGCTGCTGCTGGTCGCCCACACGTGGCACGACGCAAAGGATGGCGAGCACATCCGCATTATTTCGGCGCGATGTGCGACCCAGTTTGAGAGGAAAATTTATGAACAAGGTACCTAAATCCCTTCTTAAGGAATTGACTGCGCTGGCTGCGAAGCCGCAGGGCAACATCGACTTTTCCGACCTGCCGGCCACCACCGAGAAGGACTGGAAGGATGCGGCGCGCGGCAAGTTCTACCGGCCCATCAAGCAACAACTGACCGTGCGCATTGATGCCGATGTAATCGACTGGCTCAAGCAACAAGGTGAGGGCTACCAGAGCCGACTGAATGCGATCTTGCGAGACGCCATGCTCAAAACGCCGCATCAGCGTTGAGGATCAGCACGAGACCTATTGCCCAGAATCGGAGTCATGTTCATTTTACTGTCGCGCAAACACCAACACGGGCGCTGCTTCGATGCGCCGCGCCCGCCGCGCCCGCCGCGATTCGCTATTGTCGGCGAACTTACTCGCGGGTGTTATACGACCAACGCGGGCGCGTGCTGCGCCGCGGCGGTCGGCTGTTCCAATACACCAGCAGCCCGAACAAACTCGCCAGCGGACGCGACGTGCCACGCGAAGTGGCCAAGCGGCTGGAGAAGGCGGGCTTCAAGGCGCAACTCGCGCTGGATGGGGTGTTTGCGACGCGGCGTTGAAGCGAGTAAGGGAGAGAGCCTGTCAGCAATCAAAATGTACCTGACCCGAATGGCACTTACTTAAGCCGCGTCATCCCCGCGAAGGCGGGAATCCAGTGCCTCACGTGAACCGAAAACGCCCGAAGACACTGGATTCCCGCTTTCGCGGGAATGACAAAAAGTGGGGA
>JBDSFA010000146.1:0-6292 GCA_039919785.1 Dokdonella sp.
AGATGTCCTTGATCTTGTCCTGGTTGTCTTTCTGCTTGGGCAGATCGGCCATGAAATTGCGGTCGATCTTCAGGTAGTGCGCCGGAATGTGCTTGAGCAGCTGGAATGAATTGAGGCCGGAGCCGAATTGTTCCAGTGCAAAACCGCAGTGAATCTGTTCGAGTCCCTTGGCGAACGCACGGGCCTGCTTCAGGCTCGTCACGACCTTGCTTTCCGGCATCTCGAACACGAGCGAATCGCCGCGCTGGCGCGAGGTCTTGAGCTGTTGCGCGATCCACGGAAGCAGTGTCTGATCGTCCAGCGATTGCGCAGTCAACTTGATGAAGAATGTCGTGCGATGGCCGGCACGTTCGCGCTCGGCGATCGCTCGGATGGCGTTCGCGATGACCCAGCGATCGATTGCCGGCAACCTGCCGTGGCGCTCGGCAATCGGCATGAACTGGCCAGGCGGGATTTCGCCCTTGGGTCCGGCCATGCGCAACAGGATTTCGTAGTAGTCGCCTTCCGCACCATGCAGGCTGATGATCGGCTGGTAGTAGAGAACGAAGCCGTCGTTCGCCAGTGCATGGTCAACGAGGGCGATCCAGTGGCGATTGGCTTCCACCGCAGCCTTGTCTTCCTCGGCCGGATCGACGATATGAATGCGGTTGCCACCTTCGGCCTGCGAGCTTCGCAATGCCGTGGTCGCGAGGTTCAGCACCGTGGTCGCATTCGCGTTCTTCTCGCCGATCAGTGCGCCGCCCAGACTGACGGTGAGGCTGATCGATTGCTTGCCGATTTCGAAGATGCGTTCGCTGAATGCATTGCGCAGCGTTTCGGCCAGTTGCTTGGTTGCTTCGCTGGTGCGGCCGGCGACGAGGATACCGAAGGTGTGCTCGCCGACACGGCCAGCGCAATCGGCATCGCTCAGGTGACGGCGCACCAGGGTCGCCAGATCACCCAGCAGGACGTCGGCATTGCCGAGACCGACGGTGTCGAGCACTTGCTTGAAGTCATCCGGCTCGATCAACATCAGAGCTTGGTCGCCCTTGCCGTTCGCGGCCTGGGCGACACCTTGATCGATCTGCGTCATCAGATACTGGCGATTGTAGAGATCTGTCACCAGGTCCTTTGAGCGCAGTGAATCAAGTTCCTGCGCCAGGTTCGCGTCCACGGTCTGCAGGCGGAACGTGATCTGCTGGCAGGGTTCGCCTTCGTAACTGGCTTCGGTGAACTCCATCGTGGCATCGAACGTGGTTTCGTCGCTGCGCTTGGCCTTGAGGTTGAGACGCTGCGGCGGCTTGTCGCCCTTGGACAAGCGCTTCAACAGGGTCTTGAAATCGTCGGCGTCGTTCGGCGCGATCATGTCCAGAATCGACATGCCTTCGACATCCTCGAAGTCGTCGAACCCGAACATGTCGAGATAAGCCTTGTTCGCACGCACATGCATGCCTTCATGCACGAAGGCGATCGGATCGCGTGAGGAATCGAGCAATGCATCGCAACGACGCTCGGATTCGCGCAAGGATGCCTCAAGGCGACGCACGCTCCGACGCGTCGTCAGCGCCTCGAATTCGCGTTTGACCACCATTTGCACATGCTCGTGCGAGCCGCGCAGGGCGAGTGCGCGCGCACCATCGCGGAACGCGGTCACGATTGCATCCTCGGAGAGTCCGCGCCCGCAGGCGATCAGCGCGATGTCGCGCCCGCCGCGTGCTGCGGCGTCGCGAATCTGCGTCAACTTCAGATCCTTGCAGGTGAGATCGGCAAGGATCAGATCCGGCACCTGCAGTTCCAGTGCCGCCTCCAGTTCGGTTTCGCTCGTCGCACGCGCGGGGCGCACTGCAATACCGCCGTTGCGCAGGATGCTGATGGTCTGTTCGGCATCTTCGGCGGAATCGTCGATCAATAGCAGCTTGATGATGTTGTCGGCTCGGCTCATCGGGTCAGGTCAGGGTTGTCTTGGGTGGAAAAGTCCAGCGGATCTTCGGGCGGTCCATCGCGAATAGGGTGGCCTGGATTGGGCCTTCTTGACTAAGCGAGCGTGGGGATCATGGGGCGAGCGTCGATCACGGCACAGTCTGCAGTCGATATGTACCGGATTCGATCACGTATTTCCATCGGTCATTGGGCCGTGGGTCATCGCGTTCATGGGCTGTACGGCTTGCAAGGGAAGCTTGGAGGGTGCGCCCGCGACCTCGCGGACCAGCCGCGGCACCAGATATCCGGGCAGACGCCCACGCAGTCCATCCAGCAAGGCCAGCGCCTGCAGGTCGTCGACTTCAAAGTGTGCCGCACCGGCGACGCGGTCGAGCTGGTGCAGGTAGTACGGCAGCACGCGGGCGTTGAACAGGCGCTCGGACAGTGATGCCAGTGTCTCGATGTCGTCGTTGACGCCACGCAGCAGGACCGCCTGGTTGAGTACGGTTGCGTCTGCCTCGCGCAGTCGGGCGCAAGCGGCATCAACTGAAGGATCGATCTCGTTTGGATGGTTGGCATGGATGACGACGATGCGCTGAAAGGGCAGGGCGCCGAGCCATTCGATGAATTCCGCATCCACGCGCTCCGGAAGTACGATCGGCAGGCGCGTATGTATGCGCAGGCGACGGATATGCGGAATCGTCGCCAGAGCGTCGGTAAGTTCGGCCAGCTTGGGTGTCGACAACGACAGGGGGTCACCACCGGAAAGGATGACCTCGGCAATCGAATCGTCGCTGCGTAGATATGCGAGGGATTGTTCCCAGTGGTTTGCCGCAGCGGTCTCCTCGGCGTAGGGAAAATGCCGACGGAAGCAGTAGCGGCAATGCACCGCGCAGGAACCGGTCGCGATCAGCAAGGCGCGGCCCTCGTACTTGTGCAGCACGCCATTGGCGGCGCGAGCGGCAATATCGCCGACCGCATCGCGGGTGAACCCCGGAAACTCGCCCAGCTCCGCGGCCAATGGCAATACCTGGCGCAGCAGCGGGTCGGTCGGATCGCCGCGGCGCATGCGCGCGACGAAACCACGGGGTACGCGTAACGCGAATCCGGTATCGGAGGCCGGCAGCAAGTCTGCTGCGTGCGCAGACAGATCGAGCAGCCCCAGCAACTCGTGCGGGTCGCTGATTGCCTCACGCCATAGCTGCTGCCAACGCACGGGCTGCGCCGGAATGCGGTTAGCTTGTATCATTGGCGGACTTAGGTCCGATTCGTTCGACCGCAGGAATTCGCCATTCTAGCCGCTTTCACCGAGCGGCTTTTTGACAATTGGCGATGAGTCTCCGCACTTCGGCCATCTGCGGCCGCACTACATCACTGGAAAACGGGAGTTTCAGATGGCCAGCTATGGCATGAACGACGTCAAGAACGGCCAGAAGATCATCGTCGATGGCCATCCCTGCACGATCACCGACACCGAGTACGTCAAGCCCGGCAAGGGCCAGTCGTTCACCCGAGTGAAGTTTCGCAACCTCAAGAACGGGCGTACGCAGGAAGTCACGATGAAGTCGACCGATGTCCTGGAGGCGGCCGACGTGATCGACACTGACATGGAATTTCTCTATTCGGACGGTGAGTTCTGGCATTTCATGGATCCGGTAACGCACGACCAGGTCGCCGCCGACAAGAGCGCGATGGCTGATGCAGCGCCGTGGCTGAAGGGCAATGAGGTTTGCATCATGACGCTGTGGAACGGCGCACCGCTGGTAGTGACGGCGCCGATCTTCGTTGAACTGGAGATCGTGGAGACCGATCCGGGCGTGCGTGGTGACACATCAGGCGGCGGCGGCAAGCCGGCCAAGCTCGAAACCGGCGCGGTGGTACGCGTGCCGTTGTTCGTCGGGCAAGGCGAGAAGATCAAGGTCGATACGCGCTCGGGCGAGTACATGTCACGCGTAAAGTGACGATTGGATCCACCCGCAGGGCGCCTGGTTGCCCGATCGTCATCCCGACGAATACCGGGATCCAGTTTCTTCTCCCGGCGCGCAGGAACAACCGAATTCCAGCCTGCGCCGGAATGACGAGCAGAAAAAGTGGCAGATTCGCTTCAGTCCATTGATCTCCTGATCGAACCCCGCTGGCTCGTGCCGGTCGAGCCGCATGCGGTCGTGCTGGAGCAGCATGCGGTCGCGATCGACGCCGATCGCATCGTTGCGATTCTTCCGGTCGCCGAGGCGCGCTCGCGATTTGCGCCGCGCGAACGCGTCGAGCTGGCTGAGCATGCGCTGATCCCCGGCCTGATCAACGCGCACACGCACAACCCGATGACGCTGATGCGCGGGCTGGCGGATGACCTGCCGCTGATGCGATGGCTGCAGGAGCACGTGTGGCCGGCCGAGGCGAAGGCGATGGGGCCGGAATTTGTGCGCGATGGTATCGAGCTGGCTATCGGCGAGATGCTGCGCGGCGGCACCACTTGCTGCAACGAGAACTATTTCTTCCCGGACGTCCAGGCTGCCACCTATCGCCGGCTTGGCTTCCGCGCGATGGTGGGGCTGCCGGTCATCGAATTTCCGACGGCCTGGGCATCGAGTCGAGACGAGTATTTCGACAAGGGCCTCGCGGTCCACGATGAGTTCCGCGACGAACCGATGCTCGGCACCAGCTTTGCGCCACATGCGCCGTACACGGTCTCCGACGAAAGCTTCGAGCGCATCCGCATGCTGTCGGACCAGCTCGACCTGCCTGTGCACCTGCACCTGCACGAGACCGCGCACGAGATAGATGAAGCGCGGCGTGAGCGTGGCGCGCGACCGTTTGCGCGCATGCAGGCGCTAGGACTCGTCAACGATCACCTGATCGCAGTGCACATGACGCAATTGACCGATGCCGAGATCGCGGCTTGTGCCGAAGCCGGCGTCGCGGTCGTGCATTGCCCGGAATCCAACCTCAAGCTCGCCTCGGGTTTCTGTCCGGCCGAAAAACTGCGTCGCGCCGGCGTCAAGCTCGCACTCGGCACCGATGGCTGCGCCAGCAACAACGACCTCGACATGTTCGGCGAGATGCGCACGGCGGCACTGCTCGCAAAAGCGGTCGCCGAAGACGCCAGCGCGCTTGACGCGGCCAGCACCCTGCACATCGCGACGCTGGGCGGCGCGCAGGCGCTCGGCTGGAGCGAACGCATTGGCTCGATCGAAGTCGGCAAACAGGCCGACCTTTGTGCGATTCGCCTCGACGACATCGAGACGCAGCCGATGTACAACGTGATCTCGCAGCTGATCTACGCCGTCGGTCGCCACCAGGTCAGCGACGTGTGGATTGCCGGGCGGCGCAAGTTGCGCGAGCGCATGCTGGTGGATCTGGATATGGTTGAGCTGCGCGAGAAGGCACGGCGGTGGCGCGATCGGATATCGAAATGAGCGACACGGTTTGATCGTGAAGAAATTCATCGCAATGGCGCTTCTCTTTTGCCCTTCGGCCAACGTAGCTGCGGATCTTCCAGGCAACGAGGCGAAGTGGTGGGTCGGTACCGGTGAAAGGAATGGTCGACCAGTGATCGTGCGCGCCCTTGGAGAGCTCCCAGCTCCGGCCGAGCGCGCTGCTCACTCATGGGTGGCGAAAATCTCATGGATCTACACTCGTCTCCCCGATGGGAAACTGTCTCGCGATGATGCAGCACGTGCCTTCGAATTCGAGAACATGCTGGCAGCGCGTATGGAGGAATCCGGGCTTGCACTGGAGGCGGTTAGCGTCACGATCGACGACACGTGCGAATGGACCTACTACGCATCCGACAAAAAGCGGATCATCGATCTATTCGAGGCGGTGAAGCGTAAGTTTCCGGGTGCTCCGGCTAGCATCGAAATTCACCGCGACAGACAGTGGAGCGAGCTGAAAAATGTTCTGGAGGCATCGGGGAAATGAGCGTTTCAGGTAACGTAAATCCCGCCGAAACCGCAAAATTCGACCGCCTCGCCTCGCGCTGGTGGGACCCGGATGGCGAATCGCGTCCGCTGCACGATCTCAATCCGGTACGCCTCGGTTACATCGCCGATCGCTGTGCGTTGAAGGGTGCGCGTGCGCTCGATGTCGGTTGCGGCGGCGGCCTGCTCAGCGAAGCGTTGGCACGCAGCGGTGCCGATGTCACGGCGATCGATCTCGCGCCAGCCGTGCTCGATGTCGCGCGCCTGCATCTGCATGAAAGCGGACTCAAGGTCGACTATCGCGAGCTCAGCGTCGAAGCGCTTGCAGCCGAAATGCCGGTGATGTTCGATGTTGTCACCTGCATGGAGATGCTCGAGCACGTTCCCGATCCGGCAAGCGTGATCCGCGCGTGCGCGGCCTTGCTGAAGCCGGGTGGCAGGCTGTTCCTGTCGACCTTGAACCGCACGCCGCT
>JBDSFA010000396.1:0-2638 GCA_039919785.1 Dokdonella sp.
TCATCGAAGTGCTGATAGCGCTCGCCGTCGTCGCGATCGCCTTGCTCGCGTTGACGCGCGCGGCGACCGTGCAGGTGCAGAGTTTCGACGGCCTGCGCGAACGCACGCTGGCCGGCTGGGTCGGCGCGAATGTGCTTGCGGAAACGCGGCTCGCAACGGCGTTTCCACCGACCGGACGCAGCGACGGACGCATGCAGTTGGCAGGGCGCGACTGGCGCTGGACGCGTGACGTGCAGCCGACGCCGAACGCCGACATCCGGCGCATCGAGATCAGTGTCTTCCTCGGTGAGTCGAACGAACCGTCGGCCGCACTGAGCGGTTTTGCCGGCAGGGCGTTGTCGCCATGAAGCCGGGATTCGGGATTCGGGATTCGGGATTTGACAAAGCGCCGTCGTGTCCGAGCAATCTGCATGCATGGTCGCATCGGACATTGATGCTGAGGGCGCAGCGCTGCTGCTCGCCCGAATCCCGAATCTCGAATCCCGAACGCTTCACAACAGCGGACGGCTGGTCATCCCGGCTCTCAACGGGCTTCACCCTGATCGAGCTGCTGGTCGCACTCGTCGTGTTCGCTGCACTCGCGGCCGCCGCTTATGGCGGACTCGCCGCGATCGCGCGCACGCGCGGTGCGCTCGCCGTGCAGCAGGATCGTTTTGCTGCGGTCACGCGCTCGGTGTCCGCATTCGAGCGCGATTTGCGCCAGGCGGTCGCGCGCCCCGTGCAAGGCAACGACAACAAACCGCTGCCGGCCTTGATCGGCAATCCCGACAGCATCGAATTCACGCGGCTCGGATTCGCCAATCCCCGCGCCGAACCGCGCAGCAATCTCGAACGGGTGGTCTACGGATTCGACAGCGGCAAGCTGCGCCGTGGACGCTACGCCGTGCTCGATCGCGCACCCAATACCGCGCCAGCAACCACCGAGCTGCTCGATCGCATCAGCGACGTGCGGCTGCGCTATTTCGGTGACGATCACATCTGGCGCGAAACCTGGCCGCCGGCGCAGGCGGATCCCGCGCTGGCGATGCCGCTCGCGATTGAATTCCGGTTTCTGCTGACCGACATGGGCGAGATTCGGCGCGTTGTCGAGTTGCCCGCGGCGCTGCCGCCGCATGTGCCGACGACTCCGGGTGGCCAGGAACCGCCGCCGCACGACACGCGGCCGACGCAGGGCTCGCCGCCGGCAGGTGCACGATGAACGCACGGCCGCAGCGCCAACGTGGCGTCGCACTGCTCGTCGCGTTGCTCGTCGTCGCGCTTGCGGTGATTCTGATCGCCGCGTTGCTTGATCGCGGCGAACTCGCGCTCGCGCGCACGCGCAACGTGCTGCGCTCCGAACAGGCCGAAGCCTATGCGCAGGGGCTGGAGATCTATGCCGCGCAGATCCTGCTGACCACGACCGGGCAAGCGGACAGCAACCTGAGCCCGTGGGCTTTGCCATTGCCGCCGCAGCCGGTGCCGGGTGGCATCATCAGCGCGACGATGCACGACATGAACGGTTGCTTCAACCTCAACAACATGGCCGCCAATGGGGGCAATCCACCGACATGGGTACCGTTGTTCGCGAACCTGCTGAAGGCACGTGGCGTCATCGATCCCGCTCTGCCAATCGCCGTGCGGGACTGGCTTTCAGCAACTCCCAACGCAGGTGACGACAACACCTATCTTGCGCAACCGGTTCCGTACCGCCCTGCGCACCGCGCGTTCGCGCATGTCTCCGAATTGCGGCTAGTGCGCGGCTTCGATGGCGACGTCTATGCCAAGGTCGCACCTTATCTTTGCGCGTTACCGGCGGGTACGAAGATCAACATAAATACCGCGAGCGTGCCGGTGCTGCAGAGCCTCAGCAGCACGCTCACTCAGGCAAAGGCTGAGCAACTGTGGAACAACGGTCAAGCTAACTTTGCGGATCCGATGACCTTCGCAAACAGTGCTGGTGATCCGTCGATTCTGGTCCTTGTATCGCACCTCGATGTCCACAGCACCTACTTCCTCGCCCGCGGCGAGATCGTGCTCGATGATGTTCCGTTCACGTTCTACAGCCTCATCGAACGAGGCGCGGGCGTGATCGAGCGCAGTCGTGGCAGCGACGACGCCTTGATTGCATCGGCGAAGATCGACGCTGCGCCGGCGCAAGCAGGCGGGCCGAAATGAAGCCGGCCGGAATAGAGCCCGCTGAAATGAAGCGCGCGCGCAGCAGCTCCCGGCCGTTCTGCAATCTCGTGCACGTCGATCTCGTCTACAATCCCGCCGTCTCCTCGCGCTGACATCTCCATGCCCGATCGCCTGCTGTTGCGCCTTGCTTCCGATGGCAGCCTGACCTGGCTGCGCCAGTCGGCAAGCGCGCGTTCGCCAGCCGCATCGGAAGCGGGCACGCCGCCGGCTTCGGTGCTGGCCGACCGCGGCGAGATCGTGGTCTTGGTGCCCGCGGAAGATGTGTTGCTGACCGAGGTCAAGCTCAGTGCGCGCAATCGCGCGCAATTGCTGCAGGCACTGCCGTACGCGATCGAGGAGCAGTTGCTCGGTTCCATCGAGGAACAGCATTTCGCCGCAGCACAAGGCAGTGGCGATACCTTCGGTGCCGCCGTCGTCGCGAAGGAGAAAATGCGCGCATGGCTCGCGCGTCTGGCCGAGGCCG
>JBDSFA010000241.1:0-18565 GCA_039919785.1 Dokdonella sp.
GCAGCCGCCTCGCGCGCGACGTCGGTGCCACGTTCACCCATCGCAATGCCGACATCCGCCGCCTTGAGCGCCGGCGCATCGTTGACCCCATCGCCGGTCATCGCAACCACGTTGCCTTCCTGCTGCAGCAACTGCACCAGGCGCAGCTTTTGTTCGGGCCGCAGCCGCGCGCACAGATCCACATGTTGCAGGCGCGCGCGCAGCGCAGCGTCATCCAGGACGGCCATGTCGGCGCCAGTCATGACGTCGGCGCGTTGACTCAATCCCACCTCGCGCGCGATCGCGCGAGCGGTTGCCGGATGGTCGCCGGTCATCATGATGATGCGAACACCAGCGTCACGGCATTCAGCGATTGCCGCGGGCACCTCAGGACGTGGCGGATCGACGAATCCGATCAATCCTAGAAAACGAAACGTGAAATCGTGCTGGCTGTTCGGCGGTGTGCTGCCTTGCCATTCGCCGCGTGCGACGCCGAGCACGCGCAGGCCACGTTCGGCCATGGCCTCGACCTGCTGCAGGATCGTGGTGGCGCGCGTCGCCGGCAGATGGCACAGGTCGATCACCGCTTCGGGCGCGCCCTTGGTCGCCAGCATATGTTCCGTACGCGCACCGAAAGGAAACACGCGCGTCATCGCGAGGATATCGGGCGACAAGCCGTATTCGAAATCCGGCGACCATTCCGCATGCACGTGCTCGGTACCCTTGAGCCAGTGCAGACCAAAACCCTGGATCGCCTTTTCCATGGGATCGAATGGATCAAGCGGAGTTGCGAGCATCGCGAATTCGACCAGTTCGTGGAACGTTTCCGGAAGGTCGATGGCGCCCGCGTCGCAAAACGCATCATCGGCCAACGTGAGTTCGGCGATCTGCATGCGGTTCTGGGTCAGTGTTCCGGTCTTGTCGACCGCGAGCACGGTGATCGCGCCGAGCGCCTCGACAGCGGTTACGCGGCGCGTCAGCACGTTGTGTTTGGAAATGCGCCAGGCGCCCAGAGCGAGAAACACGGTAAGAATCACCGGAATCTCTTCCGGCAGGATCGCCATGGTCAGCGCGATGCCGGCCAACACGCTTTCGAGCAGGCCGTGACCATCCCACAGCCAGCCGAGCAGGATGTAGGCGGAGGCCAGCAGCAGTGCGCCGATGGTCAGGTTTCGGATCAGCGTGCGCGATGCCTGCTGCAGTCCGGAGACCGGCTCGGTGGTCGAAGCGAGCGCCTGACCAATGCGGCCGACGGCTGTGGCGCTCGCGATCGCGGTCACCTCGGCGGTACCCACGCCCTTCGTGACCACGGTGCTGGCGAACAACTGGCCACTGGCAGCGCCCGGCAGCTTGGTCACCGGCACGGCTTCGCCGGTCAGCAGCGATTCGTTCGCATCCAGATGGCCATCCAGAAGGATCGCATCAGCGGCAATGCGATCGCCCTCATGCAGCACCAGCAGATCGCCCAGCACCACGTCGCGTCCGGGAATACGCAGCTCCTGTCCGCCGCGAATGACCAGCGCGCGCGGCGCTGACAAATCACGCAACGACTCCAGCGCGCGCTGCGTCTTGCGCTCCTGCGCCAAGGTAATTCCGATGACCACGAATACGAACGAAAGCAGGAAGGCCGCTTCCGCACGATCGCCGAGCGCCAGATAGAGGCCTCCAGCCACCAGCAGCATCAGGAACATCGGCTCGGTCAGCACACCGAGCACGATTGCCCACAGACTTCGGGGCGTGCTGCCGGGCAGAAGGTTCGGGCCGTTCAGTGCGAGGCGGCGTGCAGCCTCTGCGACATCGAGCCCGGGCAGGCTCGCGGCTTGGGGTGGTTTGGGCTTACTCATCACGCATTCTCCTGCCTATTGCCTGCACGCTGCCGACGGCCATCGCGGTGTTTCACGCCCCGATCACACCTGCGTTGTGCGATCGCGAAGACGAGACCGCCTCACGAAACAGCCGCAGACTCCGCAATGTCGCAACAATGGCGTGTCCGCAGTGCCGCGGCGTTGACGTGGGTCAACGTAGGTGATGGTTGAGGGTGGCACGATTGTGCCACTCGCGGTGCCCTCGCCGCCTTCCGGAGTCGCTCGCATGAAACCCCTCTATCTTGGCATCGCGCTCGCGTTCAGCATCGGGATCACCGCCGCCGCGCAAGCCTCGGCGCAACATGCGCATGAAGATCACGTCGCGCATGAACGCGCGGTCCCGGCACCTGCCCAGCGCTACACAACCGATGCGCCACTGCGCGAAGGGATGGCCCGCGTGCATACGGCCCTCGATGAACTGCGCCACTATGAAATGGGCCACATGCCCGAAAACATGGCGCTCGAACGCGTCGCGTCCATCGAAAAGGCGACCCAATTCATGTTCGCCAATTGCAAGCTTGCTTCAGCGCCGGATGCCGCGCTGCATGGCATGCTCGTGCCGCTGCTGGCCGCTGCAACCGCGCTGAAGAAAGACCCGAAGGACATGTCCGCGGTCGCCGCGATGCGCAGTGCCGTGGCAGACTTTCCGCGCTACTTCGATGATCCGCAGTGGCCGCTCGAAGTCGCACCAGCCGATACGCATCACGGCGGCGGACACCGCCCACCGACTCGGCCGTGACGGAAGCGCGCTCATGTCCGACTACATCAAGGCATGGCAATGCATAGGCTGCGGCAAGATCGAAGCACCGCAGACCTGCATTGGCGTGTGCCAGGACCGCAAGATACTGCTCGTTCCGCTTGACGAACACGAAGAGGCGCTGGCGGAAATCCAGCGCGTCTATGGCGAGCTGCAGGATATGCAGGCCGTCCTTTCGCGGCTGGCGTTGTCGACACCGCGGACAGGTCAGTGGGAGCCGTCGTATCTCGCGTTGCAAGAACAGGCGCGTAGCGTGCTGGCGAAACACGCGGCAGACGCGGGCACGTAGCGAAGCGGCTGTCGGAAGCGCGGGCGAGTCTCGCTGATGAGGATGCGGCGCGCCGTCGGAGCATGGACGGCATGGACGGCATGGACGGCAGTAGATTTTTTGTGCATTGATCCAGGTCAACGCGTCTACGCGGCAGCTACGTTTAGATGGTGAGATGCAAATCACATCCTCTTCTCGCGAACGTGCTGACGTCGTGTTGCCGGAACTCGACCTGCGCGACCTGCCAGCCCCCGAACCGATGCAGCGCGCGCTGCAAGCGGCCGACGCATTGAGACCCGGCGAATCGGTGGTGGTGCTCACGCCATTGATACCGGCACCGTTGCTGGATGCGCTGGCCTCGCGCAGCTTGCAGACCACGGTGTCTGAGCTGCGTGGCGGTAGCGCGCGCATGTTGATCCGGCATCCACTCATCGAAGAACGCGGCGCAGGCCGTTTCAATGGCGTAGACCGTTGATCCGATGGCGCAATTGGCAACAGGTAATTCGCCAGCGGCGTCCCTGCCGCGGCGCTTCCTCCTCAGCATGCCGTTGTGGGGGATGCTCGCCGGCGGCTTGCTGATGGTCGGCGGCGACGCGCTGCTGCGTTCGCGCTGGACAGCGGTCACGCTGGCTCTGGTCCACATCTTCACACTTGGCGTTCTCGGCAACGCAATGCTCCGTAGCCTGCTGCAGTTTCTTCCGGTCGCCGCCGGGGTGCAGGTGCGCGGGAATGTGACCGTCGCGCCGTGGCTGCACGGTCTGTTCAATCTTGGCGTGCTGGCATTGGTGGCTGGCCTGCACCAGGAGTGGCAGCCAGCGTTGATCACCGCCGCCCTGCTGCTGCCGCTGGCCTTTCTGCTGATTGCCGCAATGACCCTGCCCGGCTTGCTCGCAGGCGCGCGAAAACATCTCGTGCGCGCAGGCTTCGGCATGGCAATCGTGTTCGCTCTGATCACTGCATGGCTGGGTGGCGCACTCGCGTTGATGCTCGGCGGCCAGCTTGCCTTGCCACTGATGCAGTCCACCGATGTGCACGCCAGTTTCGGCGTGCTGGGTTGGGTGATTGTTCTCATAGCTACGGTGGCACGCGTGGTGATGCCGATGTTCCAGGGCACCGACAGCGTGCCCGCTCCAGCACAGGCAACCTGGCTGTGCAGCGTGCTGCTGACGCTGCCAGCCGCATCATGGTGGTACTACGCCGGCGGTAGCTCAGTGTGGCTGGCTGGTGTGGTCGCGGTGCATACGTTGCTGTTTGCGGGCGCTGCGCTATGGCTGCAGTGGCGTGCGCCGCGACTGCGCCGGACTCCGTTGATGTGGAGCTGGCGCGTTGGCCTGCTCGGACTGGCACTGGCGGCACTCGCCTTGCCTGGCGGCATGCAGTTTGGCCTGTTGTCGGCAGTGTTGGCCTTGGGCCTTGCGCTGCCGCTGCTGGTGCTCGGCATGGCGCAGGAGATTGTCGCCTTCGTCGAGTGGATCGACATGCGAAAACAATGCCACGCAGTGCCGGTGCCCGGCGTACACCAGCTTTTGCCCGAGCGCGACAAGAAACGCGTACTGCTGACGCAGCTACCACTATGGTGCCTGTTGCCTGCCGCTGCGCTGTGGCCATCGGCGTGGCTGGCACGCATGGCGGGACTGGCTTTGATGGTGGTGTGGCTTGGTGTGAGCTTGACGTTGCTTGGTGTGCGCAGGCGCGCACGACGTTTCCTGCTGCGGGACGCAATTCGTCGGGTGAATTTCGATGTCGCGCAAAGCTGAGCGCTTCGTACTTGCGCGCGTGCGCGCGGCCATCGACCACGTGGACGATGGCCTTATCGTGTTGCTGGCGGCGCGGCGACGACTGGTCGGCGCGGCTGGCGCACTCAAACCGTGGGCCGGCCTGCCTTTACGCGATCCCGTGCGCGAGCAGCAGGTGCGCACGCGTGCACGAGCGCTGGCCCATCGTCTGGCGCTGCCGGCAGCTACGGCGGAACGTTTGCTCGACGTGGCGATTGCCGACGCCTGCAAGCGACAAGGAATCGCGCTTGATCTGAATCAAGGCGCGCAACCGGACATAGCCGCCATGATGCCGCCCATCATGCCCAGCCTGTCATCCTCCCCTTCTGCCACATCGCCGCTGCTGCGTCTGTTACCTCCGCCGCGACGCTTTGCACCGCTGCTGCACGTGTTGCCAGCACGCTGGCAACACCGATTGCTGGAAGCGGCAATGGCGCGCGTGCTCGCCACACCGTTGCACGAAGGCGCGCTCGATTTCATGCTCGGGCGCCGTCTCGGCATCGAGGTGAGCGACCTCCGATTGCGCTGGGTCCTGGAATTGCGCGGGCAGCGCTTGTGCGTGACCGACGGCGTAGCCGAGGCCAGTGTGCGTGGCAGCGCCACCGATCTTCTGCTTCTGGCCAGTCGGCTGGAAGATGCGGACACACTGTTCTTCCAGCGCGCGCTCGAGCTGACGGGCGATACAGAACTGGGCTTGACTGCACGCAACCTGCTGGAGCGACTGCCGTGGGAATCGGTGCCGCTCGGCCTGCGTATCGCTTTGAATCGCGGGGCGCGCCTTGCGCGTGCCGCACGCGAAGCGCATCGGGGCCGCGCCTGATTTCAGGCACGACGGTGCGATCGCACTCCACGATCGGTAATCAAAGACATCGATGAACAAACTCTGCGCATTGCCCGAAGCTCTTTGGCATGACGATCTGGAATTCAAATACGCCGAGCTCGTTGCGCGTCTCAAGCCCCGGGTGCCTTGCCTGGAGATACCGCTGCACCTGCACTGGATCGAGGCGATCGACCACCTTAAAAAGCAGCGTGGCGCGATCATCATGGCGCACAGCTACCAGTCGCCCGAGATCTTCCACGGCGTCGCCGACATCACTGGCGATTCGCTCGGGCTGGCACAAGCGGCCGCCGACTGCGATTCCGACCTCATCGTGTTGTGCGGAGTGCACTTCATGGCCGAGACGGCGAAGATCCTGGCGCCGCACAAGACCGTATTGATCCCGGATCTCGACGCCGGTTGCTCGCTCGCCGCATCGATCAACGCCGATGACGTGCTGGCGCTGCGCGCACGCCATCCAGGCGTGCCGGTGGTGAGTTACGCCAACACGTCGGCGGCTGTGAAGGCCGAGTCGGATGCCATTTGCACGTCCGCCAATGCGGTACAGGTAGTCGAGTCGATGGGTAGCGACAAGGTGATCTTCCTGCCCGACGAATACCTCGGCCGCTACGTTGCGAACCAGACCCAGGTTGAACTGGTGCTGTGGAAAGGCCGCTGCGAAGTGCACGAGCAGTTCACCGCGCAGCAGGCGCGGCATGCACGCGAGCAATTCAATGCCGTTCTGGTGGCGCATCCGGAGTGCCCTCCCGAGGTACTGGCCGAAGCGGACTTCGTTGGCTCCACCACCGCCATGAGCAAATGGCTGGAACGCGAGCAGCCCAAACGCGTCGCGCTGATCACCGAATGTTCGATGGCCGACAATCTGCGCGCGCAGTTCCCGGCCACCGAGTTCATCAAGCCGTGCAACCTGTGCCCGCACATGCAGCGAATAACCTTGCCGAACATCTACGCGGCCTTGCGCGACATGCGCCATGCGATCGAGATCCCTGCAGACGTAATCGTGCGCGCCGCAGCAGCGCTGCAGCGGATGCTGGCCGTAGGGCGGTCCGAACGCGTGTGAACCACGCGCGGCGACCCATCGTGGTGGTCGGCGGCGGCGTTGCTGGGCTGGCGACAGCGCTGGCCGCGGCGCCCGCACCCGTGATCGTGCTCTGCCGTGCGCATGACGGCAGTGGTAGCGCCAGCGCGATGGCCCAGGGCGGCATCGCCGCGGCGATCGATGTGGCGGATAGCCCGGCCGCCCATGCGCGCGATACCTTGCAGGCCGGCGCACGGCACAACGATGCGGCGCTGGTGCAGTGGATGTGTCGAGAAGCACCGGCGACGATAGCCTGGCTGCAGACGCAGGGTATGTTGTTCGACCGCGATGCCGACGGTCGCTTGCAGTTGGGACGCGAAGGCGGCCACTCGGTCGCGAGGATCGTGCATGCCGGTGGCGATGCCACCGGCAGCGCGTTGGTGCGCGCACTGCTTGCATGCATCGAGGCCGCGCCACATGTTCGTTGGCGCGGCGGCGTCGATGTCGATGCGCTGTTGATGCGCGATGGACACGTGGTCGGCGTTCGCACTCGCGATCGGCAGGGGCGCCACGAATCGATCGAAGCGGCATCCGTGGTCCTGGCCACGGGCGGTATCGGCGCATTGTTTGCGCGCACCAGCAACCCGGTGGGTGCGGATGGCGCGGGGCTCGCGCTCGGATTGGCGGCAGGCGCGCGACCGCGCGATCTTGAGTTCATGCAGTTCCATCCCACTGCACTGGATGTGGCCGGACATTGTCTGCCACTGATTACCGAGGCATTGCGCGGCGCCGGTGCATGTCTGCTCGATGCCGGCGCAGGGCGGTTGATGGCTGGCGTACATGCACTGCTCGATCTGGCACCACGCGATGTGGTGGCACGGCAGATCTGGCAGGCGCAGCGCGAAGGCGCCAAGGTCTGGCTCGACGCCACTCATCTGGCGATCGATTGGATGACGCGTTTCCCCACCGCGTTGGCGGCGTGCCATGCGCATGGCTTCGACCCGCGCCTGGCACCGATTCCGATCACGCCAGCGGCACACTTCCACATGGGCGGACTCGCCGTCGACGCGCAGGGTCGCACGCGTGTAGCGGGTTTGTGCGCGGTGGGCGAAGTCGCCTGCAATGGTGTGCACGGTGCCAACCGACTGGCCAGCAATTCGCTGCTGGAGGGCGTCGCGTGTGGACGCCGGCTCGGCGGTTGGCTGGCCGGTTTCGAAGGACATGCGCATACGTCGGCGCCGCATCGCTGGGTCGAGCGCGGTGCTGGCCTCACCGAGTCGCAGCTGGCGAATGTGCGGGACATCCTTTGGCAAGCCGCTGGCCCGCTGCGCGATGCGCAGGTTATGCGCGAGGCCTTGAGAATGTGCACTGGCATGGCGCAGGAAGGCTGGCAGGCACGTGTGGCCAGGTCCTTGCTGCATGCGGCAACGCTGCGCCAGCGCAGTCTCGGGACACACCATCGCAGTGATCGCCGCGGCTGTGCCTGAGCAACCGGGCGTCGCACGCTGGCATGGGGCATGCGCCGCGGCGCTGACGCGACTGACCTGCGTCAAGGCACATGCGCAGTGCGCAGCACACACTGCGGCGCCCTGACCGGAGCTATTGCATGACGCGCCCTCGCCCATTCGACAACCGACGATCGCCCGCGCGCAGCGACGCGCTTTACGCCGCTGGCCATGCAAGACTTTCCTCCCGCGGCGAAGAATTCGCCAATAGCATCAGCCATGGATTGGGTCTGCTGCTGGCTACCGCCGGCCTGCCTGTGTTGATCGCCAATGCCGTACACAACGGCACCATGGCCGTGGTTGCATCAGCGATTTTCGGCGGCAGCGCCATCGCGCTGTACCTGGCTTCCACGCTGTATCACGCCGTTGCGCACGAGCGCATCAAACCGGCGATGCAGCGGCTTGATCACGCGGCGATCTACCTGCTCATCGCGGGCACCTACACCCCGATCGCGCTAGGCGTATTGCGCGGTGGCTGGGGCTGGGCGCTGCTCGGTGCAATCTGGAGCCTGGCGCTGCTGGGAATTGTTTTCAAGCTCTTTGTGGGCGCTCATTTCCACCGACTGTCGACCGCGCTGTATGTCGCGATGGGATGGGCGGCGCTGATCGCCATCAAGCCGTTGTGGCAGCACATGGCGCCTGGCGGGTTGGCCTGGCTGTTTGGCGGCGGCATTGCCTATACATTGGGCGTGGTGTTTTACATGCTGCACGAGCGGCTCATCTACAGCCACTTCATCTGGCATCTTTTCGTACTCACCGGCACGGGCTGTCACTATTTCGCCGTGCTGAACTACGCGTTCTGAACGCGTCAGGGGACGACGGCCTGCAGCATCCCCGGCTCACCGTGCCAGTAGCCGTTGCGCGCACCTACGCGCGGCGGAACAGTCGGCGAGCGGCAAGCAAGTTGGAAGTGCGCAACCACCTCAGCCATGCCTTTGTCCTGCGGGTACAGGCGCAGGATGTCTACGCCCAGTTCGCGCAATGCCGGCAGCTCCGGACCGAGATCGATAATCTCCTCGCCCTGGATCTGGATGCCGTTGATGCGCAGAAACGGCCTGCCCTCGCGCGTGGCCAGCGGCATTCCATCGGGATATTCGATGCAGCGGAAAGCGCACTGGTCCTTGGAGACGTCCAATGCACGTGCAGTGAAACAACGCGCGGAATATGCCAGCGGCAGGCGGCCGAAGGCGATCAGTTCAAGCTCTGGCATCGCCTTGCCGGCAACCTGCATCGCTGCGCGCAATTGCGCGAGCAACGTGTGCCCCTGCTCAACCCCCGGAACCCAGCGACGCAAGCCATCCCCCATCAGCAGGCCGAGCGCGTGATGGTTGTAGACGTTGAGGGTGGGACCGGCAACGAACGGCAGTTCGCGCTCGCGGCACAATTGCACCGCCGACAAATCGTTTGCCTCGATCCAGCTACCGCCGTGCTCAATCAGCCGGCGCAGTACGCCCAGTTCGGATTCCGCTTCGATCAATGCCAGCGACGACAAGACGACCTGCTTTCCGCTCGCGGCCAGTTCCCCGGCCAACGCAATCCAATCGCGCGTGCCCAGCTCGCGGCGCTTGCTGCACACGGTCTCGCCGAGATAGATGATGTCGACCGGCCACTCGGCGGCTTCGCGATAGAACGCGAGCGTGCGTTCGCGCGGCCAGAAATATTGCAACGGGCCGAGACTCAGTTTCATCGTCGTCATCGTTTCAATGCCAAGAGCGGTGATAGGGACCGAGCGTGGTCTGATGGCCTTCGGCATGTTTGGACAGCGATTCCTGCCAGCCCGGTTGCAGGCTCCACTTGTCCGGCGCGTTGCGATAGCGATCCAGCGCCGCACGCCAGGTGCGCGTGACCGAGCCGACATACGCGACGCCACGTTGGCGGCCCTCGATCTTCAAGGCGGCGACCCCGGCCTGCGCCAGCCGCGGCAACAGCTCCAGCGTGTTCAGGCTGGTTGGCTCCTCCAGCGCATGGAAAATTTCTCCGCCCACTTCAAAACGACCCTTGCACACGGTCGGATAGCCAGCCGGTTCGGCCGGCTCGAACTTGTCGATCAGTACCTTGTTCAAGCGCACGCTGCGGCGGCCGTCATCGTGTTCTTCCCAGCGCACGAAATTGGCCGGCGAGCACACGCCATGACGATTCGGCGAAGCGCCGGTAACGTAGCTCGACAACTGGCATCGGCCTTCGACCATGATGCACAGGCTGCCGAATGCGAACACTTCCAGCGGCACCGGCGAGCCTTCGCACAATCGCTCCACCTGCTGGATCGACAGCACTCGCGGCAACACCGCGCGACTGATGCCGAAGCGTTCGTATGCGTAGCGCAGTGCAGGTGCGGTGGTAGCGGAACCTTGCACCGACAGATGCCGCTTCACGGCCGGATGCGTGCGCGCTGCGTAATCGAGCACGGCCATTTCAGCGGCGATGATCGCATCGCAGCCGAACTCGGCGGCTTTGTCCACGGCGCTGTACCACTGCGGCAGGCGAACACTGTCCGGATACGTGTTCAGCGCGAGATAGACCCGTTTACCGCGACGGTGCGCATACTCGATACCGCTACGCAATTCCGCATCGCTGAAGTTGAGGCCGGGGAACGCACGCGCATTGGTCTGGTCGCGGAAGCCAGCATACACCGCATCCGCGCCGGCATCGATCGCCGCCTGCAGCGCCGGCAGATTGCCGGCAGGACAGATCAGCTGCATGAAAACCTCAACGCGAAATGATGTGGCGCGGATCGTGGTGGACGCTCCCGCGTGGCGCATTGACGTGGGTCAAGCCATCACTGTTGCACGGACGACAATCGTGTCCACAGCGCATCGACGCGCCGGGCCACCACAGGATCCGGCACGATCGGTTTGCTCCACGCGCGCGTCGTTTCAGCCGGCCATTTGTTGGTCGCGTCGAGGCCAAGCTTGGAGCCCAGTCCCGCGACCGGACTGGCAAAGTCGAGATAGTCGATCGGCGTATTGTCCACCAGCATCGAATCGCGCGCCGGGTCTACGCGCGTGGAAACCGCCCAGATCACCTGCGACCAATCGCGCACATCGATGTCGTCGTCGGTGATGATTACGAACTTGGTGTAGGTGAACTGGCGCAGGTACGACCACACACCCATCATTACTCGGCGCGCGTGTCCGGCGTACTGTTTGCGGATGCTCACCACGGCGATGCGATACGAACACGCTTCGGGCGGCAGGTAGAAGTCGACGATCTCCGGGAACACCTTCTGCAGGATCGGCACGAACACATCGTTCAAGGCCATGGCCAGCACCGATGGCTCGTCGTGAGGCGCACGACCCATGTAGCTACCATGGTAGATCGCGTGCTGGCGCAGACGCATGCGCTCGATCGTGAACACAGGAAATTGATCCTGCGAGTTGTAATAACCGGTGTGGTCGCCGAACGGACCTTCGAGCGCAGTGTCGTTCGGATGAATGAATCCTTCGAGCAGGATCTCGGCTCCGGCAGGCGCGTCGAGACCGGTCAGTTCACTGTGCCATAGGCGCGTGCGCTGACCGCGCAGCAAGCCGGCGAATTCGTATTCGGACAAGGTATCCGGCACCGGCGCCACGGCCGCGAGCATCGTCGCCGGGTCCGCACCAATAGCCACCATGATCGGAAACGGTTCGTCCGGATACGCCGCGCACCAGTCGGCATAATCGAGCGCACCGCCGCGATGCGGTAGCCAACGCATGATGACGCGGTTCGGCGCGATCACTTGTTGCCGATAGATCGCGACGTTCTGGCGCGGATTGGCGGTGCCGCGCGTGATGACCAGACCGAACGTGATCAGCTTGCCCGCATCGCCGGGCCAGCAATGCTGGATCGGCAGGCTGGCCAAGTCGATCTCATCACCGTTTCGAGTTTCATGCTGGAACGCCGCCTCGCGCACACGTTGCGGCGCGACGTGGGCTAGTTGCGCCAGCTCCGGCCAGGTCGCCAGCGCATCGCGCAGGCTGGATGGCCAACGCGGCTCCTTGATCGAGGCGAGCAGCTTGCCCAGTTCGCGCAAGCTGGCCAATGGACGACCGGCCAGCGCCAGTTCGATGCGTCGGCGCTGGCCGAACAAGTTGCCAAGCAGCGCGTGCGAGGAATCGCCCGCATGCTCCATCAACAATGCGGGGCCACCCGCTTTCAATGCGCGTTCGCACAGCGCCGTCGATTCCAGATACGGATCAACCGGCACGGCCACATGCTGCAACTGTCGCTCGCGTTCAAGATGCGCAAGAAATCCGCGCAGATCGTGGATGCTCATGGCAGGCGTTCAAATGACGCAGGAATAGCCATGCTGTCGTCGTCCGCCTCGGTCAGGAGTTGACGATGGATACGCTCAAGTTCGGCCAGCAATAGCGCGCGCGCCTCGGCGGCAAACGGATTTTCCCGCTGGATCGTGGCAAACAGGTGGCCCGCATCGGCGCGCACCGCCGCCAGCATGTTCTTCATGCCCTGGAACGATGGCGGCGCAACCGGGGCGCCGTCATCCACGCCGATGTCGACGAGGCCCTTGGCGATGAAGAACGCGAGCGCGTGTGTATGCGCCATCGCGCGATCGTGGCTTTCCGGATCCTGTTCGATGACTTCGCAGCCGAGATCGACAAATAATTCGCGCGCGCGCTCGGCGGCTTGCAGATGCTGCGCACTGGGACAGATCACCACGCGCAACGGACGCTCGCCGCGAGCCAGGCTGAGCGGACCAAACAGTGGATGCGTGCCAGCATGGGCGATGCGCGCGCCGAGGCATTCGTCCATCAGCGAGCACGGGTGCACCTTGACGCTGCCGACGTCGATAACGGTCTGTGCTTCGTGCAGATGAGGAAGCAGCGCGCCTAGTGTCGGACCCATCTTGGCGATCGGCATGGCCAACACGATCCATTGCACGCCAGCGATCGCTTCGACCGCCGATGCAGCGGCGTAGTCCGGGGGCACGCGAGCATGCGGATCGTAGGCACGTACCTGATGTCCGTGGTGAATCAGCAGTTGCGCAAAAGCCTGCCCGAAACGACCGTAACCGAGAATGGCAAATAACATGGCCGCAGGCGCGAGAGTCGAATGAGGCAATGTCGCCGTGCAGTCATCACTCATGTGCTCGTCGATGCTGTTCGCTTGCGAGACCATACCGATTCACGCGGACGCCAGATCCGGTACGGGCCACTTGCCGGTTTTCAGGATCGTGCGCAACGCGGCTTCCGATGGCGTGCGGTCGATGCCGTGTGCAGCGAGCCACGTTGGTTCGAACAGTGTTTCGGCATAGCGATCACCGCGATCGCAGAGCAGCGTAACAATGCTGCCGCACTCGTTGCGTGCACGCATCGCTGCGGCCAGTTGCAGGCAGGCGACGAAGTTGGTCCCTGACGAACCTCCGTAGCGGTGAGCGAACAGCTCCTCCAGCAGCCACGCCGCAGCGATCGAGGCCGCGTCCGGAACTTCGACAACCTGATCGACGATGTCGAACAGGAATCCCGATTCGACACGCGGTCGTCCGATGCCCTCGATCAGCGTGGGTTGACTCGCCATGGCAGCGCGATTGCGCGTGCGCCAGCCATGCACGAAACCGCTACCAGTGGGTTCTGCGACACACAGTTGGGTGTCAAGGCGGCGATAGCGCAGGTAGCGCCCGATCGTGGCCGAGGTGCCTCCAGTGCCGGCGCCGCAGACGATCCACGCTGGCTGTGGATGGGCCTCATGTGCGAGTTGGCCGAGTATCGACTCAGCGATATTGTTGTTGCCACGCCAGTCGGTCGCGCGTTCAGCGAGACCAAACTGATCGAGATGGCAGGCACCCCGCTCGGCATGCGCCGCGGCCGTTGCGTGGACTTGCGTTGGGTCGACGACCAGATCGCACTCACCGCCCAGCGCGCGCACATCGCGGATCTTGGCGGGCGCGGTGCATGAGGGCATCACTGCGATGAACGGCAGTCCGAGCAGGCGTGCAAACCAGGCTTCGGATATGGCCGTGCTGCCGGACGAGGCATCGACCACCGTCTGGCCTTCGCGCAGTCGGCCATTGCACAGCGCATACAGGAACAGCGATCGCGCAAGGCGATGCTTGAGGCTGCCGGTGGGATGCGCGGCTTCGTCCTTGAAATAGAAGTCGATGCCGGGAAAACCGGGAAAGTCGAGCTTGAGCAAATGCGTGTCGGCTGAGCGCGCCGATTCCTGCGCGAGTTGCGCGAGCGCCGTGTGTACCCATGCGCGCAAGCCGAGCCCCTGCGCACCGGCGCACGATGTCGTGATGGGTTTGTCCTTCGCGGATGTCGTCGTCATCTTCAGTCCTCCACCGCTGCGTCGATCAGCGCGCGCACGCGGGCAGCGAGGAAATCGAAATACAGGTCGATATAGCTGATGCCGTTTTCACGGTCGATCAGGAATGGATTCATCAACGTATGTCGCAGGATGATAAGCCGATCTCCATCTTCCTCGTCATCCGGTTGCACATGCTGCAGATCCAGATCCGAGAGGATCCGCTGTGCGTCGGCCGCACCGAGCATCGACAGGTGCAGACTGGTCACTGAGCCGAAGAATTCCTTGAGCTGCAACGGTTGACGCGGATCGCAGCGCAGGGTGTCGTGCAGAGCGCTCACGAAAACGTTGGCCTGCGCGATGCGGTGGTTGCCGCGCGGATTGAGGGCGAGGCAGACCAGGTTGCTGTCTGCCGAGAATGGCACCAATGCGTGCACGTGCTCGGCGAGATCGAGCGCGAAGCGCTGCGCGCGCGCCTGGAATGCTTCGGCCGCACGCACGGTGCCGCGCACCAGCTTGCCGAAGTGCAGATGATCCAGCGGCAGCACTTTGTGCGTCACGTAAACCGCGGCCGCATTGGCGCCCGACTTGGAACCTTCCGGAATGAACTGACCCAGGTTGCGGTAACGCGCCAGATAGCCGTCCGGCGTGCTGCCATGAAAGACGTAATCGGCACGCTCGGCAAGCAACGTGACGGCGCGGTGATCACGGCAAATGAACGCGCCTGAGCCATAAGGCAGGTAGCCGAGCTTGTGCGGATCGACGGTCACCGAATCGGTGCCGCCGAGTGCGGAAAACGCCGCATGTACTTCCGGCGTCGGAAACTCGATGTATTCGCGTGCCATCTCGTCGCGGGAACGCAGGCTGCCGTCTTCATGGCGGAACAGTGTCGCCAGATAGCCGCCCCAGGCGGCGTCGACGTGCACGGAAAAATCCAGTCCGTTCGCGCGGCTTCGCTCGCGCGCAGCGAGCACGCGATCGATCGGATCGATCGTGCCGTACTCGGTGCCGCCGAGTACCGCGACGGTCATCAATACCGGCTGGCGTTCGCGTGCGCAGCGATCGAGCACCGCGTCGAGCGCGTCGGGGTCGAGGCGCATACCTCGCATCGGCAACAGTTCCAGCTGGGCACGTCCGAGACCAAGCAGCTTGACACCCTTGCTCCACGAATAGTGGGCGGTGAGCGGACCGAGCACGAGCGGAACGCGCAGTTGCGGATGCGCGGCAAAGAAGTCGATCAGGCCGAGCTGTTCGAGTCGCGCCGCTTCCACGCGCGCACGCCAGCGCGAACGCTGCGCCGAAGTCTGGACGGCGAGCCATTGCTGCCATTGTTCAAGCAATGCGATTGCATCCGACGACGCCAGGTTGAAGGCACTCCAGTCGTCCGGCGGCAACAACACATCGGGAACGCCGGCCGCGCGCAAGGCGACCGGAAACGCTTTCAGTGCCAGTGCCAGGCGCAACGCCTGGTAATTGGCCAGCGTGCCACCCGAGGTGAGGTGGCCGAAGGCGCAGGCCGGTTGTGCCGGATCATGTGGATATCCGAGCATGCGCGCCAGTTGCAGGCCCACCTGCACTTCCATGTCCACGGTGACCGGCGCTGCGTCCTCGCTGACGTTGTTCGGGTTGTACGGCAACGCGAGCATGTGCGCGGCCAATCCCGGCAGCAGCAGATCGGATGCCATGTGACCGATGTAGCGCGGACTATGGAATGGCACCGATTTTTTCAGCGCCGCGGACAGCAGATGCAGCTCGCGCCGCATGCGTGCCTCGAACGCGAGGTAATCGGGATGTTGTGCCGCACCTGTCGCGATAGCCGGTGGATCTTCAGGATGGAAATTTCGGCGCCAGTAAACATGGTCGCGCAGAAATTCCACCATCATCCGTTCGAGCAGGTTGCCGTTCTCGGCATAGGGGCCGAGAAAGCACGCGTCCAGCGCGTGGTCGCGAGAAACGATCGTTGGCATGGGAACTGCGGCACTCATGCGCGCGTGCATCCGCAGCGGGCCAAACGCGAAACGAGCTCGTGGCTCGTGCGCTGGCGAATGCCCCGTTTCCTCAGCGGCGAACGATGATTCATGTCCGCTCGCATGGCGAGCAAACGGCAAGGACGTTTGCGGACACCGACCCAAGACGGCAAGTGGTCGACATCGAAGCACTCCAGAAAGAATTCCAAGCGTGCATTCTGCTTGCCGGAGCGGAGCGCCGCCCTGACTTGGATCAAGCGCATGCGCGATGTTCAACGCCAACTGCAGCGCATCAGCGCAGAAGCCGCGCGCGGCGTGACGGCGCGCGCGCTCGTCCACGAAAACGGATTGATGAGTTACATTTTGGCTGCCTGGACTCGATTCACGCCGAGGACATCATGCGAGGTGCATAAGCGATCGGAAGGTCATACAGAATCGAGGCGTCGGATGAATTCCAGGAGACCTTGCAGGATGACAAGCGGACTGGGCGGACAACCGCGAATCACCGCATGCACGGGTATCACATCGCTGATGCGACCCCGCGTAGCGTAGTTGACTCCAAAAATTCCACCGCACGCCCCACAGTCGCCCAAGGCCAGAACCCACTTGGGTTCCGGCATTGCCTCATACGTCATCTTGAGCGCTTCCTCCATGTTGACGGAGACGGGCCCGGTGACGAGCATCAGATCGGCATGGCGCGGACTGGCAACAAACCGTATGCCCGCGCCTTCAAGGTTGTAATACGGATTGCTCAGCGCGTGGATTTCAAGCTCGCAGCCGTTGCAGGATCCTGCATCGACGTGACGAATGCACAAGGCGCGCCCGAACACCGAGTACAGCTCTCGCTGGATCGCCGAGGGCTCGTCGGCGGCGCCGTCGGGCGCGGGCAGCGGCTCGCTCAGGCGGCCGATACGATGGATGCGTGAAAGGATCTCGAACATGGCCGCTTACCCATCGTGTCCGCTGTAGGAAAGATTGAATGACTTGTTGATCAGGGGAAAATCGGGAACGATGTTCCCCAGAATCGCGATCTCGATCAGCGGCCAGTTCTGCCACGACGGGTCATGCGCGTGGCAGCGCCGGATGCTACCTGCGGGACCGGTCTCCAGCGCCACCATCACGGGACCGCGCCAACCTTCGATCAGACCGAGGCCGAGCTGGTCTGCAGGCCCGCTCGATAGTTCAGTACGAATACCGCCGTCGGGGAGCGTTTCCAACAATTGGCGGCATAGCCGTAACGACTCCAGCACTTCGTCGAACCGAACCTGGACGCGTGCCGCGACGTCGCCTTCCGACCGCGTCGCCAGTACCGGCGCCAATCGGTCATACGGCGCCCACGGCTGGTCGACGCGAACGTCATGGGCGATACCTGATGCACGTGCCGCCAACCCAATAGCACCCATCTTCTTCGCTTGATCGGGCGTCAGCTGACCGGCACCGAGAAACCGATCTTGCACGCCCTCATGGTGAGCGTAGATGTTGCGCAGTTCACCAACGCTGGTTTCAATCGCTGCGATTTCACCGAGCAAGGTCGGCATCGCGTGCACGGGAAGATCGCTGGCCACGCCGCCGGGCACCACGAAATCAAACAGGTAGCGCTGGCCAAACATCTGTGGGTTATGCCGGAGCAACTGTTCTTTCAAGCTCGAGAACTGGGTCAGTCCAAACGCAAAGCCCGCATCGTTGCCCAGCGCGCCAAGATCGCCCAGATGATTGGCGATGCGTTCGCGCTCGAGCGCCAACGCGCGCAGCGCAACGGCACGTCGCGGCAGCAACTGCCCGGCAATGGATTCAAGCGCTGCGCAATAGGCCCAACCGAAGGCCACGGTGGAGTCTCCACTGACACGCGCCGCGAGCCGATGTCCGTCAAGCTGGGCGAACGATTCAAAGCGCTTGTCGATCCCTTTGTGCGTGTAGCCAAGACGCTCCTCCAGACGCAGCACCTTCTCGCCGACAACGGAAACATGAAAGCGACCCGGCTCGATAATGCCAGCATGCACGGGGCCAACTGCGACTTCGTGCACGCCATCGCCGGTGACCTGGACGAACGGATATGGCGTGCTCTGAGACGGATAGGTCTGCGCGGAACCGATATCGCGGCGCAATGGGAACACGCCATCCGGCCAACCGCCGTGTCGCAACCATGGTCGTGTGCCCCCGCCCTCCGCTCGGATGCCAAGAAGATCATAAACCGCGCGTTGCAACCGATCAGCGACCGGAAATCGAGAGGTCAGTGATGCATAGGTTGCCGATTCAACCGGCATCGCGTGTTCGATCAGTACGACCCGAGCAGGTAGAAGATATGCCGCTCGAATGCGAAAGCACTGGTCGCGATCGCGATCATCGCTTCCCCACA
>JBDSFA010000262.1:0-4151 GCA_039919785.1 Dokdonella sp.
GGCGACACCGCGCCTGCACCGCAGACATTGGACGGCGTCACGCGCCAGAAAAACGTGGTGTTTGCCGACAAGTCGACGGTCGGCGTGAAGGTGGTGCCGGTAAGCGTCTGGGTCAGGATGATCGAACCGAAGGCGTTGTCGGTCGCGATATCGATCGTGTAGGACTCTGTATTGCTTCCCGTCCAGGTAAACGTCGGGCGGAGCGCCTGACCGGTTGCGGCATTTGCTGGCGCCGTGAGGGAAGGCGCGCCTGGGGCCGCCGCAAACACCGCCAGATTGATGCTGGTGGATTGATTGCTTGCGCCTATCGCCGTGCCGTTGATCGTGATCGGATAACTACCCGCCGCGACACCCGTGGTCACGACCTGCATTGCACTTGACCCAGGCAGTGTCGGGACCGGATTCGGCGTGAACGAGACGGTCGACGGCGCCGGGTTGCCCGCTGCTGTGAGCGTGACAGCACTGTTGAATCCGGACACCGAACCGACACTCACCGAATAGTTCGCTGGCGTGCCTACGCACACCGACGTATTCGCCGGCGTTGCGGCGAGGCTGAAGCCCGGAGCCTGGCTGCAGCTTGGGATCTTGAAGTTGCCGACACGCGTTCTCCATCCAAACGCGCCGGTGGTCGAGTAGTACTCGCTGGTGAACCAGAAGGTGCAATCGTCGACCGGATCGACGGTCAGATCGCTGTAATCGCCCCAGCGGTTGCCGGTGCCCGTCTGATGGCCGGCGCCATCGATCAAATGTGCTTCAGCCTGCGGCAATGTGTTCAGTGGATCACCCGACAGACGCCCCGCGTAGCGGAGTTGCGGGTTGATCGCGCCGCTGGAGGCGCTGTAGGCGAGTGCCAAGTTGCCATTCACGTCCATGGCAGTGCTGCCCAACCAACGCCAGGTTGTGTCCGGCTGGTAAGTGCTCTCCTGAAAGACCGAACTTGCGCCACTCGTCGTATTTCGCAGTTCGAACCAGCGTAAGCCGGCCACGCCGCCTGAGCTGACCGTGAAATTTCCCACCAGCGAATCGTGCGCACCGAAATTGCGATAGGCCAGACGGAACATCAGGCGGTCGCCGATGCCGTCGAGATTGTCGGTGGCAACGCCACCCGTCTGAGGCACGCAGGCACGCGAAGACGTGCACAGTTCGGTAAAACCGGCAGCAACCGGACTCGAGGCGAGCGCAAATGTCGCGTTCGCCGGTACGGCAAAGTCGACGTGGAAGCGGTACACGTTGTACACGGGACTTGCCTGCCCCGGAAACTCGACGAACGGATTTGGAGCGCCAATCGGCGGAGGATTCGATCCGTCAAGATCCGCCGGCAGCATCGGACCGAACGAGGCACCAAGCGGTGCGGCTATCGTGAGAAACGTCGCGGGCGTGCCAGCCAGCATGGCAGCACGGTCGAATGCGAACGGCTGTGGCCCAAGATATGCCGTACCTGCCGCATTGAACACGTTCATGCTCATGTAGTAGCCATCCGGCCACATGCCCAGATGCGGATAGTCGTAGAAGCTGGAACCGAGGTGGAACCCGTAGCGGTTGTAGGACCCTGTCGCGTCAGACGTCGTCGAGACTGCAACGCACTCGTCCGTGATATTGGATGTCGCTGCAGCAAACTGGCTGATCAACCAGCGCTTGGCAATCTGGTCGTACAGAACAACCGGGTCACCTTTACCATTGAGCTCGCATACGCCGCCGAAGCCGGCCCACAAGGCCGAGATCGCGGTCGGGCCTGCAATCGTCGCACCGGTCGACTTGTCGAAGATCTGGAACCCGTTGTTGACCATTTGCACGTATTGCGTCTCACCGACTTCACCGTCGGTGTCTGGCGGCGCGCAGTTGCAGCCCACGCCAGGAAAAACGATGCCGTCGAAATTGAGAATCGGCGCCGGCATCTGGCCGACTGGTGCGAACGTGTGCTGCACGACCGGGTCGACGCTATCCACATGCTGATTCGGAATCTTGGGATTTTCAGGCGCATCCCCGTCTTCTTCGGATGCGTCACCCTTGCGCTCAGGCAGGTAATACAGCGGCAGCGACGTATCGTTTTGATACGAAGTGCCGGCGACTATCTGGCGAGCCGCTTCATCCTGCAGCGGCTTCTTGTTCTGGGCCACCGCCGACGAAGCACAGGTGGCACCCAAAAGCAGAATGGTTGCACTGGATATGGATAGATGTTTCAGACGTTTCACGACGTTGCCTCCCCATCATGGACACTATGAAGTTTCCGGGCACGATCGCACCCCGAATGTTTTTCACGATTTCTTGTCGGCGCTACCCGCCGCTTGCACACATGCACGCGCATCAGCGCTGTGCAGAACCAAGCCGTCACATGGCCGAGCTCGGTCGTCTTGAGTTGCCCCCGATTGCACGCCCTGAGGGGCTGTCGGACCGATACTAAGTCCTGAGGCGTATTTTTGCTACGCCTACGGGCTATTTTTTGACACGCCCAAGGCGTATTTTTTGATGCCTGAAGACCTTGGCCCACCAACGCAGGGGCCTCTGGCTGCGGGCTTATGTCTTGAGGGATAGCGAACGCCTGCCCGGCGGTACGTTCACGTCATGGCCACTCGACAGCCATCGCACCCTTGCGCAGCCTTCGGCATCGCACTGACAGAGGCAGGCGACAAACTTCGCTTTCTGGAAGCGCCCCAACCTCGCACTACGCCGGGATTGGTTTGGAAACGGTTGCGGTCAGGCTTTGGGCAGTTGCTTCTGAAGCCGCGTGATTCGCTCGTCTTTTGCTTCCCACAAGGCATTCATCCAGCGTTGAAAGCGTTCTCGGAATTGCGCATCCGATTCGTAGTCACCGCGCAAGTCCGCAGTGATCGGCAACTCACGCACATGCACGCGAATATCGTGAACGCGCCCGGCCAGCAAATCGCCGATACCCGGACGACCGTCGGGATAGACCACGGTCACGTCGAGGATGGCCTGCAACGCGTCCCCCATGGCATCGAGCGCAAACGCCACACCACCAGCCCGGGGCCGCAGCAGGTTTCGATACGGCGATGACTGCGCCGCATGCTTGGCGGCCGTAAAGCGAGTGCCTTCGACGAAGTTCATCACCGACACCGGCAGCTGACGAAACTTGGCGCAGGCGCGACGAGTCGCCTCCAGATCCTTGCCGCGCAGTTCGGGATGCTCGGCCAGGGTTTTGCTTGAGTATCGGCGCATGAACGGAAAATCGAGCGCCCACCACGCCTGCCCCAGCAGCGGAACCCAGATCAGCTGGCTCTTCAGGAAAAACCGCAGGAACGGAATGCGCCGGTTGAACACCTTCTGCAAAACCGGGATATCCACCCAGCTCTGGTGATTGCACAACACCAGATAGTTCTGCTGGCTGCGCAACTGCGAGATCCCCTCAATGCTCCAGCGCGTGCGGGTGAAGCCGTCGAACAAGGCGTTGTTGACCGCGATCCAGCTCTGCGCGATCGCAGTCAGCGCGTAGGAGCAGGCGCGCTGAATCGCTCCCATCCGCAGCACCAGCTTGAGCAGCGTCAGCGCAAACAGGGGCGTGACATGCGCGATGAGATTCGCCGCAAGCAGGATAGACACGAGCGGCAGGCGAATCAGGTAGGGCAGCGATGCGAACATCGGTTCACCGTTTGGGTTGTCGCTTGCAGGGTAGCGCGATGCGTTGCCGGCAGTCGAAAAATGCATGCGCGGATCTTGCGCGCATCGATTGCGACGTGATGGCATTGCAGGGACGTGCGGTCTGGACAAGGCGATTCGCTTTCGCCAACGCCTATACTCGGGCCCTCTTTGTCGCAGCTGCCGATTGACCATGACTCGCCAACGTGACCTCGCCCGCCCTATCAAGATCGCTGCCATTTTGGCGCTCGCATTGCTCGGAGTCAGCGCGCAGGCGCGTCACGGCGACCCGCCGTACAGCCTTGCACACCGCTTCAAGGTTGGCATCAATCTGCCGATTGAGGAGCTGAACGCGATCGATGCAGTTGCACGCCGCGCACAACTGGACGAACACACACGTCCGGGCGAGCCGCATACGAAACGCCTGCGCATTGCTGACGACAATCCGGTATCGATCTCGCCCGAGCGCAATGGCGTCTGGGAAACCCTCAGCGACGGCTCGCGCCTCTGGCGTGTCCGCGTGCGCGCGGCAGGCGCGACCGACCTGCACCTTGGCT
>JBDSFA010000381.1:0-3968 GCA_039919785.1 Dokdonella sp.
CGCTTTAGGTGTGAATAGGCCCACACTTTTTCCCCTTCCCACGCGCTCTTACGAGCGAAAGATGCGCCGTTACATTAAATACGATCATTAACGGTTTTTCAACGGCTGTCCAGAAAAATTTCAAATCCGAGGTCAGACAGCCACTTGCGCCCGCCTTCTCCCAGCTGATCCGCGATGCTGCGACGCTGCAACGTGCTGTATCGCGCAATCACATACCCTCTATACTCCGATACTTACGATACATACCTTGACTGGCATCACAAGTCCCGCCGCATGACCCTATTTCTTCGTTTATTGCGCTATGCGCTCTACCTGGCGCTGGCTGGCGTGATCCTGGGCGGTATCGCTCTCGGCACGGCCTATTGGCTGATCTCACCGCGCCTGCCATCGGTCGACACGCTCAAGGACGTGCGCCTGCAGGTGCCGATGCGGGTGAAGTCGGCCGACGACAAGCTGATCGCGACCTTTGGCGAGACCAAGCGTACGCCGGTCCGCATCGAGGAGGTACCCGAACGCCTGAAACAGGCATTTCTCGCGGCCGAAGACGCGGATTTCTACACGCATCGCGGTATCGACGCCGGTGGCATCGCGCGCGCTGTCTGGTTGACCGTGACAACTGGCAGCAAGCATGTCGCTGGCGGAAGCACGATTACGCAGCAGGTCGCGCGCATGTTCTTCCTGAGCTCGGAGGTCAGTTACACGCGCAAGTTGTCCGAGATTTTCCTCGCCTTCCGCATCGAAAGCGCGCTCAGCAAGGACGAGATCCTCGCGCTTTACCTCAACAAGAGTTTCTTCGGCCACCGTTCGTACGGCATCGCCGCAGCCGCCGAGTTCTACTACGGCAAGACGCTCGACCAGTTGACCCTGCCCGAATGCGCGATGCTGGCTTCGATCCCGAAATTCCCGTCGACCGGTAATCCGCTGAGCCGACCGCAGCGTGCGCTGGAGCGTCGCGCCTATGTGCTCGGGCGCATGCTCGAGAACCACTTCATCGACCAAGCGGAGCATGACAAGGCGCTCAAGGAACCTGATCTGGCCCAGCCGCACGAAGCACCTGTCGAAGTGGAGGCGCAATATTTCGCCGAACTGGTGCGACAGGAAGCCATCGAACGCCTCGGCAACAACGCGCTGACTGACGGATATGTGGTCAAGACGACGCTCGATTCCGTCCAACAGGAAGCGGCCGTCGTCGCCATGCGCGATGCCCTGATCAGCTACGACCAACGGCACGGCTATCGCGGTGCGGAAGCGCATGTTGAACTGGCAGCGACGGCCGTTCAGAACGATTGGGACGACGCGCTGGCGGACTACCGCTCCATCGCCGGCCTGGTTCCGGGCCTCGTCACTGGCAGCGACAAAACCGCGGTCGCGATCTATGCAGGAGACGGCAAGACGACTTCGCTCGATCAGGCCTCGCTGACCTGGGCGCGCCACGGCAACGCCAAAAGTCTTGCCGACGTGCTCAAACGCGGCGACATCGTTCGTCTGATAGGCAATCAGCAAGACGATACCTGGAAGCTGACCCAGATTCCCGCCGCTGAAGCCGCGATCGTTTCGCTCAATCCTGAGGATGGCGCGATCGAAAGCATGGTCGGCGGCCTCAGCTTTCAGCGCAGCAAGTTCAATCGTGCAACACAGAGCGCGCGTCAGCCAGGCTCCGGATTCAAACCCTTCCTGTACTCGGCTGCATTCGAGCACGGCTTCACGCCGGCATCGGTGCTCAACGATGCGCCGGTGCAGTTTCCCGATCCGTCCAAACCCGACGGCGTATGGTCGCCGAAAAACGATGACGATACCTTCCAGGGGCCGATGCGCCTGCGCGAAGCACTGGTGAAATCGGTCAACCTCGTATCCGTCCGCCTACTCGACGCGATCGGCGTGCACTACGCACGCGAATACATCTCGCGGTTCGGCCTCTCGCTCGATCAGATTCCGGAGAACCTGTCGATGGCGTTGGGCACGGCTGCCGTAGCTCCGCTCGCGATGGCACGCGGCTACGCGGTGTTCGCCAATGGCGGCTATCTCGTCGATCCGTACATGATCAGCGAGATTGACGATCGTGACGGCAAGGTCGTCTGGCGCGCCGATCCGGCAACCGCGTGCGCCAGTTGTGCCGGAAGGCAGCTTGGCGACAACGCCGCGATTCCAGCACGCGCTGGAGCGACTGGCGCACTCAATCCGATCGGCAGCACGCATGCCGAATCTGCCAGCGACGCCCAAGCGGCTTCTGGCCAACCGCGTCTGGCGCCTCGTGCCATCGATGCGCGCAATGCCTATCTCGTCACATCCATGATGCGCGACGTGATCCGGCGCGGCACCGGCGCTGCTGCGATGGTACTCAAGCGCAATGATCTGGCTGGCAAGACCGGTTCCACCAACGACCACCGCGACGCCTGGTTCACCGGATTCAACGCCAAAATCGTTGCCAGCTGCTGGGTCGGCTTCGACGACTTCAGCTCGCTCGGCAGGGGCGAATTCGGTGCCAAGGCCGCGCTACCGATCTGGATCGACTTCATGCGCACGGCCTTGAAAGACATGCCGGAACAAGCGTTCGACATGCCACCGGGAATCACCCGCGTGCGGATCGATCCGGTCAGCGGCCTCCTCGCGGCGGCTGGCGAACCCGGCGCGATCCTCGAGGTCATGAAAACCGAAGACGCGACCCGACTCGCTTCGCAACCCGCGCAGACCGAGGATACCAACGGCGAGCAGCGCGAAGCCTACGACGTATTCTGATGGCGGGGCGGCGTGACAACGGCCTTCACGCCCTGGAAACCAGGCGGCGCATCGCAGTGGAAGCCGCCCGTCTGATCAGCGAAGGTGGCTTGCGGGACTATGCGCGGGCGAAAGCAAAAGCAGCCGCGCAGCTGGGCATCTTCGACGAAGCCAGCTTACCCAAGAACAGCGAGATCGAGGACGCTCTGCGCGAACATCAGCGCCTGTTCCACGGTGAGGATCAGCTGCGCACCTTGCGCCGGCTGCGCGAAGTGGCACGCGAGGCGATGCGCTTTCTCGCGCGCCACCAGCCGCGCCTGGTCGGCGCAGTACTCGAAGGCACTGCAGACGCGCATTCGGCCGTCTGCCTGCATCTGTATTCGGATCAGCCGCAGGACGCCATCGTTCAGCTGCTCGGAAACGGCATACCTTACGAAGAGCAGAGCCGGCGCGTGCGTCTCGATCGCGAGACGTCGCGTGACTTCCCGACACTGCTGTTCAGCGCAGAAGACACAGCGATCGATCTGACCCTACTGCCGTACGACGTGTTGCGTCAGGCTCCGCTCGACCGCATCAGCGGGAAGCCGATGCAGCGCGCTACCTTGGCGACGTTGGAAGAATTGTTGCGCGGGTGATCAGATCGCACTGCCGACCGGCAGCGCGACCGACGATTTTTCAGCGTTTGCCCAGATCGACGAAATCGCGCTGGGGCGACCCCGTGTAGATCTGCCGCGGCCGACCGATGCGCGTTTCGGGATCAAGATGCTGCTCCAGCCAATGCGCGACCCAGCCCGCGGTGCGTGCAATCGCAAACATCACCGTGAACATCTCGGTCGGAATCTTCAGCGCCTTGTAGATCAGGCCCGAATAGAAATCGACATTGGGATAAAGTTTGCGCTCGATGAAGTAGTCGTCTTTCAACGCGGCCTGCTCAAGCTCGAGTGCAACGTCGAGCAGCGGATCGTTGACGTGAAGGTCAGCAAGTACCTTGTGGCACATCTCACGAATGATCGTCGCGCGTGGGTCGAAGTTCTTGTAGACACGATGGCCGAAGCCCATCAGGCGGAAACCCGAATTCTTGTCCTTCGCCTTGTCGATCGCCTTGCTGACATTCCTGGCGTCACCGATCTCACCGAGCATCTTGAGCACGGCTTCGTTGGCGCCGCCGTGAGCCGGGCCCCATAGAGCGGCGATACCAGCCGCAACACAGGCGTACGGGTTGGCGCCGGTCGAGCCGACGAGACGTACGGTCG
>JBDSFA010000119.1:0-6516 GCA_039919785.1 Dokdonella sp.
ATTTTCGCGACTGGGCGCAACGCCAACCCCATTGCCATCCATATCTGCGCCATGGACAAGGCATGGTGAAGGATGCCTTCTGGAATCTGCATTGCCGCCTCAAGCTCTTCAATCCGCCCGGTTTCGATCCGGGTCCGGGCATCGCCGACGACGGGTTCTATCGGTTTCTGCAACACACCTGGATGCTGCAGCAGCTTCCAATTGCGCTGCTGCTGTATCTCGTCGGTGGCATGCCGTGGCTCGTATGGGGCGTGTTCGCGCGTGTCGCAACCGGTGTGTCGATGCACTGGTTTGTCGGCTACATCTGTCACTCGCATGGCCCGCAAAGCTGGATCGTCGATACCGGAGCGGTGCAGGCGCACAACGTGCCGTGGGCAGCACTCTTTTCGATGGGAGAAAGCTGGCACAACAACCACCATGCATTTCCCGCTTCAGCGCGGCATGGCTTGTACCGTGGTCAGGTCGATATTGGGTTTGGTGTGATCCGTCTTCTGCAACGCGTTGGCCTTGCCTGGAATGTACAGACACCCGAGACGCTTCCGCAGCGCGAAGGCATAACGGCAGTGGCAGACGACGCGATACGCGTCGCCGTCAGCGTGCATCGCTGATTGCCGCGCGGAAAAACACCATGAATCATGCATTGAGAATTGCCATCGTCGGCTACGGCATCGGCGGCATTGCCGCAGCGATCGGCCTGCGTCGCCTGGGCCACACCATCGATCACTTCGAACGGCGCGATGCGGTGGGCGTTGACGGCGCCGGCATGCTGCTGCAACCACCCGCACTGGCCTTGCTCGCCGATCTGGGTCTGGGCGCAGGCGAATTGGCGCTCGGCGCACGCGTCACCGCGTTCGGCGCAGAAAACCTGAGCGGAAAGACGCTCACCCACATCCGCTATGCAGATCATGCAGCCGGAAGCTACGCACTCGGCATTCAGCGCAATCATCTCATCGCGCGCATGGGCGATTGCGACAGCGGTCGCGAACGGTTGTTTCTCTCGCAGCGGATCACGTCGATTGATGCCGAACGCGGCATACTGCACGCGGTCGATGCGCCGATCTGCGGCCCCTACGATCTCATCGTGGTTGCAGACGGCGCGAACTCGCCTCTGCGCAGGAATTTTTCCGATCAGGTCATACGAGACCATCCGTATCCCACGGCAGCAGCCGTTGCCTGTATCGATGACCCGCAGAATCTTGCCGGTGATCGGCTGATGCAGTATTTCGATGGAACGCGGCATGTGGCGGTCTGGCCGGTCGGCCGCTGCAGCGCTGAAGCGCCACCGCGCGCGAACGTGTCGATCAACATCGATCTTGCGCACGCGCAGGATTTTTGCGACGGCGGCGCCTGGCGCAGTGTCGTCGCAAGACATTGCCCTCACCTCGCGTCACTGCTGCGCGACGACATGGGAGTGACACCGATCGTCTACGGCTACCGTGATGTCGCCATGCATCGCCTCACGGCCGGACGCGCCGTTTTCATCGGCGATGCCGCCCACAGCATGAGCCCGCTGCTGGGCCAGGGTGCACGCATGGCCTTGCTCGACGCGGCGACCCTGGTACAGGCGCTACGACGGCAGGCCGATCTCCATGGCGCACTCGCCTACTTCGATCGAACCTCGCGGGCGAACACGCAACGGCTGCAAATCATCAGTCGCTGGCTGACACCGGTATTCCAGTCGGAGAACCATCTGTCAGCCACGCTGCGCGAGGTCGTGCAGTTCGCACATCATCTGCCCTTCATTGCGGCGAAGGCGCGAGCCCTGCTGATCGGGTGACGCGGGTTGCGCTACACACGCATCCAGGAAATCACCCAGGGCATCGTTGTTCTCGAAAACAATCCGCGCAATGGACCATCCGCAGCAAACGCCTGCGAAGTGCACATCAACGGACGCGACTCGCGCAACCACGTCGCGCCGTGCAAGCACTCGACCGAAATCGACTCTCTGCTCGACCTCGCAATCCGCGAGCAACGCGTAGCCGTCTGCGCGCGGCGATGATCGGCACGCGCTGATCAATACCAATCCAGCAGCGACACGCCGGCGCCGACATACGTCGCGTTGTGGTTGTAGTCGATCAGGCTTTCGCCGTAGCCGGTGAACGCCTCCACGTAGCCGCGCAAATTGCCCGACAGCGGGAAGCTCCAGCTGAAACGCGCCGAGCCGTGGTTGTCGTCGCCGCCGCGCAGCGAGTGGCGCAGGGTGAGTCCAAATTCCTGCGCATCCCACAAATGCACCGCCTGCATCTCGCCGCGACCCATGTAATTCTCGATGTCCGGATTGTTGTCGTCGCCGTGCGACTCGGGCAGGCGCCACCACGGCCTCAGCACGACGGTCCAGTTCTCGCGTTCGAACCCGACGTTCGCGACGATGCGGTTCCAACTGCGCGAATACGGGTCGCTGCGTCCGTTGGACTGGTGGTCGATGCCGATGCCGAGCAGGCGCCCGTCCCAACCGAACGCGTGATAGTTGGTGGCGAACATGAGCATCGCTTCGGGTTCGTAGTCGCTCTCGCGGAACGGACGCGATTCCCTGGTGTTATAGAGCTGCCAGCGCGAGGACTGCGTGTAGCCCATCCACAGGTCGCCGACGTCGCCGAAGACGCCTTGCCAAATCTTCGCCTTGAGGCTGAGCTGGAACTTTGCCTCGATGTTGTCCAGGTGCTGCGACGTGGTCGCCGAGTTGTTCGGATTGGGGCTGCTCGGTTCGTTGTTCTGCTTGCTCGTGGCGAACACCGGCATGACATAGACGGGCTGGTAGCTGCGCAGATTGAAGGTGCCAAGCTTGCTCTCGGGCTTCAGTTCCCAGCGGCTGTCGAGCAGTGAACGCGCGAGCGGCCGAGCTTCTTCCGCCGATGCCGCATCGGTTCGCGAGTCCGCATGCACCTGCGAAAAAACGCCTTTCGTGCGGATAGTGGCATCGGCCTCCTTTTGCGCGTCCGACAGATCACGATGCGTGGCGCGGTCGTAACAGGTCAGGCGCATGGCGTCGCTGACGATCGCCGTGCACGCGCGGATGTCGAGCGGATCCGGATTCTGCGCGAACACGGATGCCGCCCACAGGCTGCCGACGAGCAGCGGTGCGGCAAATGACCATGACTTCATCAACACACTCCATCCAAGCGATACCGCAATGATGCGGCATTCCGGCACGCCTCGCACGCAGTAGCGAAGTGGATCAGCGCCCGCGTGCCTGCCGCATCGTCCATGCACGCACGATGAAGTCGCCGATGCATTGGGGTTTTCCGCATGCCATTGCGTATCAGGTTGCAGGGACACGGTGTCCCGGGAGCCCGACATGATTCGATGTGTGATTCGCACCTGCTTGCCGCTTGCGTTCATCGCGAGCACGTTCCTGCCGTCAACGTCCGCCGCCGCGATCGAACGCATCAGCGTTGCAAGCGGTGGCGGCCAGGCCAACGACCAGAGCCGCTATGCGGCGATCTCGGGTGACGGTCGCTACGTCACCTTCATCAGCGACGCGACCAACCTGGTGGCCGGCGATACGAATGCAATGCAGGACGTGTTCCTGCGCGATCGACAACTCGGCACGACGACGCGCATCAGCAACAAATCGGGCGGTAGCCAAAGCGACGGACCCAGCTACCCGGCGGAAATCTCCGGCGATGGCTCGCGCATCGTGTTTGCATCACACGGTCAATTGCTGCCGAACGCGGGCTACCAGAACTGCTACCTGTTCGAACGCTCGACGAGTACGCTGAGCATTCTGGACACGCTGGCGAACGGCGCGCCGGCAACCACCTGTGACAGCGTCTCCATCGACTACCGCGGCACGCGAGTGGCCCTCGTTTCCCGGGACGGTCTCGTCAGTGGCGACACTGCCGGCATCGATGTCTACGTGCGTGACCTCGCGACGGGCGCAAAGCGGCGCATCAGTCTGGCGCCCGCTGGCGTGCCGGCCAATGGCAGCAATAGCGACGCGCGCATTTCCGCGGACGGCAGCCATGTGCTGTTCGCATCCGTCGCAACGAACCTCGTGGCCGGCGACAGCAATGGCGAGCCCGATCTTTTCCTCGCCAGCAGCGACAACAGTACCGCTGTCACGCGCGTCAATGTCGGACCCGGCGGCGTGCAGGCCAGCGCTCCAGGCGGCACGGACTATCTCGCGGCGTTGAACGCCAACGGTAGCCTGCTCGCGTTTTCAAGCAAGGCGCAATCGTTGCCGGATTGGACCGAGTTCGCTGAGGCAACCTTGTATCTGCGTATTCCGAGTGCCGACCAGACCTTCGCACTCAGCATTCCCGACGACAACTTGCCGCGCGAGGGCTGGAGTTACGAACCGGACTTCGACTACAGCGGACGCTATCTGGTCTTCGCGTCAACCGACGTGCAGTTTGCAGGCGCCGAGCCGGGCATCTACGTCCTCGATCTCGTGCAGGGACTCATCGCGTTGGTCAGCGTCAACGGCAATTCCGCCAACGTGCACCGGCCGCGCCTCAGCGCCGACGGCACCGGCATCGTCTGGTTTTCGCTGTCCACGTCGCAGGTGCCGGGCGATACCAATGGCACCTGGGATGTGTTTTACGCCGACAATCCCGTGTACGACGACACGCTCTTCGCCGATGGCTTCGACGGCTGATGCTGAGAACGCGCGGCGGTCACGCTTCCGCCGCGCGTGCGACGCGGTTGCGCCCTTCCTGCTTGGCTTGGTACAGCGCCTTGTCGGCGCGATTGATCAACGAGCGCGCATCTTCATTGTGGTCCCATTCGGCGACACCGAAGCTCGCGCTGACCGTGCCGACGACCTCGAACGGGGCACCCGCGATCTTTGCGCGCACGACTTCGGCAGTCGCCATCGCGGCGTCGATGCGCGTCTCACGCAGCAGAATGATGAACTCCTCGCCGCCGAAGCGCGCCGCACAATCGGAGCTGCGCAGCAGCTCGCGCACGCGCAAGGCGGTATTGCGCAGCACGATGTCGCCACTGTCATGGCCGAAGGTGTCGTTGATGCGCTTGAAGAAATCGAGGTCGCAGATCACGACCGACAGCCCGAGCCGCTTGATGCGCGCTTCCGTCATGTCCGTCTCGAGCCGCTCGAAGAATCGCCGGCGGTTGACGAGGTCGGTGAGGAAATCCGTCGTCGCCAATTCCTCGAGGCGGCTGTTCACGCGCGCCATCGGCGTCATCACGAGGCGCGTGAGCGCAAGGTTGAGCCCGGCAAACATGAGTCCGAACACGGCTGCGAGCGACAGCATGAAGGTGTTGAACGCACGACGCGCCTTTTCCAGCGGATACAGCACGGGCACGCGCACGAGCTGCATGCCGATCGTCTCGCCCTCGTTCCAGCCGAAGCCGTTGGCATCGCCGTAGACCGCGCGCATCGTTGCCGGTGCGACGGCCGGCGTGCTGTGGCACGCCAGGCATGCTGGCTGCTTGATCGTGATCGGCCGCGCCACATACATCGACTGCTCAACCCCGTCGCCGTGGATGCCACTGAGTTCGTTCAGCCCGACATCGCCGCGGAACTGCTCAATCAGCGAACGCTCCCAGTCGTTCGCGCGGTCGCGCGGATTGGTCGGATTGAGCACGGATTCCTTGTACGCGTAGCCAGGATAGCGATCGCCGAGGCGATGCAGGGTTTCGGTCGCCGCGAACGCAGGCACGGTCTGCGGCAGGAAACGCTCCGCGTTGAGTGGATCGAGGTGTGGCTTGATCTGATCGGTCGTATAGCTGCGGATCGCCAGCGCGGTCTCCATCAGCATTTCCGAGTTGTGCCGCACTTCGTCCATCGCGTCACGCTGCAACTGCGTGTGGTAGTACCAGCCGGCACCGAGGATGCCGATCACGAACACGAGGATGAGGACGAGGTTGAACGTGAGTCGAAGCTGCATGCATTGGCGCCGCGTGACGACGCCCTCCCCTGAGCGCTCCCGGCGCGCGACAATGATCGCATACCGTGGCAGCGCCGGCACTTGCGTGCTACGCGGCGACTTGCGGATCGGCTACGCTCGGTGTTTCCCCGAAGCCGGAAAGCCGATGACTGCCCCGCTGATTGCCCTCGTTTCCGTCGCCGCGGCGCGTCCGCTCGATGAAGACCTCGCACCGCTGCGCGACACGTTGCACGAGGCCGGCGCCGATGTCGCGATCGCGGACTGGGACGATGCGCAGGTCGACTGGTCGCAGTTCGATCTCGCCCTGCTGCGTTCGTCCTGGGACTACGCCGAACGCTTGCCGCAATTCCTCGCTTGGGCCGAACGCACGGCTGCGGCCACGCGGTTGCTCAATCCAATGGAGGTTCTGCGCTGGAATGTCGACAAGCACTATCTCGGGGACCTCGCGCGCAACGGCGTCGCGATCGTGCCGAGCACCTTCGTCGAGCCTGATCAGCTTGCCCAGAATGCGCTCGACGCCTTTTTTGCAGAACTCGACCGCTCCGGCATCACCGAATACGTGATCAAACCCTGCGTCGGCGCCGGCTCCCGCGACGCGCAGCGGCACGCCCGTGCGAACAGCGCCATCGCACTTGCCCACCTCAAACGTCTGCTCGACGCGGGGCGA
>JBDSFA010000085.1:0-14960 GCA_039919785.1 Dokdonella sp.
GCCATGCTTGATGTTCGCCAGCGATGCGTCAAGAGCGCCGCGGACTACAATGCGCCAAGGTGGGGAGAAACAAGCATGATCGCGGGCTGGTTGTTGATGTTGGTCTCCGTGCTGTACGTGGCCACGCTATTCGCGATCGCCTATTACGGGGACCGGCGCCCCCTGTATCCTTCGCGCAAGTGGCTGAGGCCGATTGTCTACAGCCTTGCGTTCGCCGTGTACTGCTCATCGTGGACCTTCTATGGCGCTGTCGGCAGCGCCGCACGCAGCGGCTTGTCGTATCTGCCGATCTACCTCGGTCCAATACTTTTTTTCGTTTTCGGCTTCGGTCTGCTCGAGCGTCTTGTCCTGGTCGCGAAGGATCAGAATGTCACCTCGATCGCGGATTTCATCGGTTCGCGGTTCGGCAAGTCGCATGCGCTCGCGGCCCTCGTAACGGTCATCGGGGTAACCGCGATCGTGCCCTACCTCGCGCTGCAGCTGAAAGCGGTTTCGATGAGTTTCGACGTGTTGACCGGCGCCGTTGGCGGTGTACGTCCGGACTTGCTTCGCGACAACGCCTTGTATGTTGCCATCTTGCTAGCCGGATTCGCCATCCTGTTCGGAACGCGTGGCATCGACGCAACCGAACATCACCGCGGGATGATCCTGGCGATCGCCGCGGAATCGATCATCAAGTTGCTCGCGTTCGTCGCGGTCGGCGTCTATGCGCTGCACGCTGGCGGCAATCTCGATGTCATCGCGGCCCCGCTCGAAGAAGCCATGGACAAGGGTCTCCCCGACGGATTCGTCGCCCAGACCTGCCTCGCGTTCGCTGCGATCTTCTGCCTGCCGCGGCAGTTCCAGGTCGCCATTGTCGAGTGTGAAAACACCGCCGACCTGCCGCGCGCGCGCTGGATTTTTCCGCTGTACCTCGCGATCGTTTCCGTCCTCGTACTGCCGATTGCGACCGCGGGCATTGACGCTGCCCGCGGCAGTGCGATCTCGCCCGATGCCTACCTCTTGTGGCTGCCGCTAGCGCATGGGGATCGCCTGCTCGCCGTGTTTGCGTATCTAGGCGGTTTCTCCGCGGCAACCGGTATGGTCATCGTCGCGTCGGTCGCACTCGCGACGATGGTCAGCAACGACCTCGTGATGCCGGCACTGCTGAGAGTGCGCGCGCTGAAGCTGGAGCAACGTGCGGACATGTCCTCGCTGGTGCTGGGTGTGCGGCGGGTCACGATCGTCGCCCTCGCCATGCTTGCATTCGTGTACTACCGCAATACCACGGATGCGCAAAATCTCGCCGCCATCGGTCTGCTCTCGTTTACCGCGGTCGCGCAATTCGCGCCAGCAATCGTGTGCGGTCTGTATTGGCGAGGCGCGAGCCGCGTCGGCGTGATGACAGGACTCATTGTGGGTTTCGCTGTCTGGCTCTACACCTTGCTATTGCCATCGCTTGCAGTAGCCGACTGGCTACCGGCGGCGTGGATCGAACAGGGCCCGTTCGCGATTACCTGGTTGAAGCCGCACGCGCTGTTCCTCATGAGCGGCTGGGAACCGATTACGCATGGCGCCTTCTGGTCTTTGTTGGCCAACGTCGGCTGCTGCGTGTTTGTGTCGTTGCGCTTCCGGCCCGGGATTGAGGAACGCCTGCGCGCCTCCGCCTTCGTCGATCCGTTTGCCTTGCGCGCGACGGCGGGCAGCGAATGGCGTGGTCGTGTTCGCATTGCCGATCTTGTCGCCATCGCCGAGCGCATCGTCGGCGAGCGCCACGCAACGCGCGCGTTTGCGGAGTACGTCGGCTCGAGTGGAAAACCCTTGCTCCCTGACGCGCTCGCCGATCGCGCGCTGGTGCAACATACCGAGCGCATGCTCGCCGGTGCCATTGGCGCGGCCTCGGCGCGGCGCATGCTGACCAGCGCGCTTCGCGGCACGGGACTGGACGTGTCGGAAGCAGCAATGCTTCTCGATGAGACCTCGCAGGAATTGCGCTTCAATCGTGAGCTGCTCGCCGTCACGTTCGACAACATGGTGCAGGGCATCAGCGTGGTCGATCGAGAGTTGCGTATCGTCGCTTGGAATCGCCGCTATCTGGATTTGTTCGACTATCCCCCCGGCTTCGTATATGTCGGTCGTCCGATCGCGGACCTGATCCGAAACAATGCGCAACGCAATCTCCTGGGCGTGGGCGCGGTCGAGCAGAAAATCGATCGACGACTGACGCATCTGCGCCAGGGAACGCCGCATGTGTTCGTGCGCGAGAGGCCCGACGGTCGGGTCATCGAAACGCGCGGCGAACCGCTGCCTGGCGGCGGTTACCTGACGACGTTCAGCGACATCACCTCGTACAAGCACGCCGAAAATGCGCTTCGCAATGCGAACGAAACACTGGAACAGCGTGTTCAGTTGCGCACCGAAGAATTGGAGCAGGCGCTGCTCGCCCAACAGCGTGCAGTGCACCAAGCCGAATCGGCCAATCAATCTCGGACGCGCTTTCTCGCCGCCGCGAGCCATGACTTGTTGCAGCCCCTGAATGCCGCGCGCCTCTTCACCTCGGCTTTGCGCCATCAGCCGCTCGACATCGAAAGCGGCCGTCTCGCCGAACGCATCGACACCGCATTCAAGGCGGCCGAAGACCTGCTCGATTCGTTGCTCGAATCCTCGCGTCTGGAAGCCGGCAAGTACCGCATCGACGTCACCGAATTCGCGCTTGGCGAACTGGTCGAATCGCTCGAACACCAGTTCAGCGTGCTCGCAGCGACACGTGGGCTCACGTTGCGATTCGTGCGGAGCCGCCTGTGGGTACGCAGTGATTCACAGCTGCTGCGGCGCATTCTGCAGAACTTCCTCGCCAATGCGCTGCGTTACACGAAGACCGGTGGCGTAGTGCTAGGTGTTCGACGTGCCGGCAACAAGGTGCGTATCGAGGTGTGGGACAGCGGGCCTGGAATCGCCGAGGACCAGCTGCGCAACCTATTCGAGGAGTTCCGCCGCGGTAGCCACGTTTCGCCGTGGGGCGAGAAAGGCCTCGGACTCGGACTGTCGATTTGCGATCGCATGGCTCGCCTGCTTGGACACCACATCAGCGTTCGTTCCCGGGCTGGCCGGGGCAGCGTGTTCGCGGTCGAACTACCGCGTGCGCAAGCTCTGCGCCTGGCTTCGCCTCCACGTGTGCCGCGGGGTGGGTCCATCGCGTTCACGAGCGAGTTGCACGCCCTCTGTCTCGACAACGATCCGAGCATTCTGGAAGGCATGTCGGCGTTGCTGACCCGCTGGGGAATGTCATGCGATCTCGCCGGCTCGATCGAAGACGCCGTGGTCGCGATACAGAGCCGACGTCCCGACCTGCTCCTCGTCGACTATCACCTCGACACGGAACTGGATGGACTCGACGCGTTGGAGCTGCTGCGCGAAGCGTGCTCGCCATCGCCGCCAGGCGCGCTCATTACCGCCGATACCAGCGCCGAACTCGCACTGCGCGCCCGCGCGCTCGGCTACGCACTGCTGCGCAAGCCCGTGAAGCCTGCGGCGTTGCGCGCGTTGATCGCGCAGCTTGGACGGAAGATCGAGAACGTGCAGCCCGCTGACTAGGCCAATGCGGGACGCATCGGGGCCGCGGGTTGCGTCACGTCGATGCACTCGGCCATCGCGGCTTCGAGGCCATCCTCGCGCGCGTGCCGCAAGCCGTCGAGTTCACCGCGGTTCCACGCTTTCAGGATGCGGCCTTCGTGCAGCAGCACGACGCGATCGGCCCAGTGCACGGCAATGTCGAGCGCATGCGTTGCCAGCAGTACGCCGGTTCCGTACTTGTCCGCGCGTTCTCGCAAATGACGCTTCAGGATCCGGCTGCTCGCGGGATCGAGGCCGTTGAACGTTTCATCCATGACGATGAGATCCGGCGCGCCGACCAGCGCGAGCAACACGCCGAGTTTCTGCCGCGTTCCGTACGAAAGCTGTTCGATCGCATCGTCGAAACGCGACGAGAGGCGCAAGGCGTCGGCGAGGTCGAGCATGTCCTGATTGATCGCGACGAGTTTTTTCGCGGCGGCCTGCACGGTCAGACATTGGCGCACAGTGAGCAGCGCTGGCAATCGTTCCGGTGCGATCGCGTACCCGAGGCTATGTCGGGCGGCGACGCCGTTGTCCGTCATCGAATGTCCGCAGACTCGAACGTCGCCGGCGAATGGCGCTAGTCGACCGACGCAGCAGTCGAGCAGACTGCTCTTGCCGCTCCCATTCGCCCCAAGCAGGGCGACCCATTCACCAGGCGCAACGACGAGATCCACGTCGTGCAGCACGACGCGTTGTGCGTATCCGGCGCTCAGGTCGCGAACGCAAAGAACCGGTTCGATCATGCGGCCTCCGCCCGTTTCCATTGAATGATCGCGGCCGCTGCCCAAACCGTCAGCGCCAAAGGAGCGGCGACTGTCGCAGCCCCGGCGAGCAACGCTGCGCAAGCGAACAACTCTATTCGCAAGCGACCAGGTCGATAGCGACAAACCATGGCGGTGACCATCGCCAAGGCGACCCAGGCGAGCCAACCGCTGGTCGTCGCGAGGATCGCGCGTGGTCCGGCATGGAGAGCGGCGAGCGGCAGCGCGATCGCGATCGCATAGCCACATTGCCACAGGAACACCCGTGCACACGACGACACCGTGAAAGCGTTCAATGCGAGCGGCGTCGCGCGCAACCAGTCGGCCGCGCGGGGGATGACCGCGAGCTGCGCCTTCAGCAAAGTCGTGGCAACGACGACGATGACGAGCGATAGCAGGAGCAGGATCGCGACGAGTGGCGGAATTCCCATTGGCATCGAAAGCAACGCAGCGCCGAAGACGCGCGCGTCCACGCGTGGACGCAGCGCGGAAAAGCGCTCTGCAAACGCCCAGCGGCCGAGTGCCGTCAGGCAGATCACGTGGTCGCGCTCGGGACCGAGGCGACCGATCCGCGGGGCTCCATCTACGCCGCGCCGTGCGGGTCGCCGGCCGCTCCACCAACCTGCCAGTGCGCCTGGAATACCGCCCGCCAGTAACGCAGCGATCACGCTGCCGACGGGGGTCGCGTTGATCCACCCGGTAGAACCGACGAACGCGATGGCGGATCCGAGCACGAGCACCACCCGCACGAACACGCGCTCGCGAATCGCGGCGGTGACTTCGCGTGGATCGACGGGCGCAACGGCGAGCCACGACGTGGCGAACCGATGTTCGCCTTGCTGGCGGGCTCGCGCCACCCCGGAACGCACCATCAGGGCAGTGGCGAGCGCAACGACGGGCAGATGGGTCTGCAGTGGATCGAGCAGCCAGTCCGCGTCCTTGCACAGGCGGTAACCGCCCACAATGGAGACGGCCGCCGCGACCGCGACCGCTGTTGCGGCGAGTATGCGTTTCGTCGCATTGAGTGCGTGGAACGCGCGCAGCCGGTTGCCGAACTCGAACGAACGCGCGAGACGAAGCGGTGACAAGATCGGAATCCCGAGTTGCGCTGTCGTAGCGGTCATGCCAACTCCGGTCGGGGGATCAGCGTTTGGATCGCCGAACGCCGCGACAGTTCACCGTCGGTGGCCGTTTGCAATGATCGGCGCGCGGATCAACTGCCCGTAACGCCTTCCGTACTGATCAGCGCGTCCGCGTCGATTGCCAGGTGATTAGCCACCAGCGCAACCTGGGTGCGATTGGAGACACCCAGCTTGCGCATGATAGCTGTCATGTGCGCCTTGACCGTGGCTTCGGATACGCCGAGGTCGTAGCCGATCTGTTTGTTGAGCAGCCCCTCGGCAATCATGTTGAAGACGCGGAATTGCTGCGGTGTGAGCGTGGCGACACGCGCAGCGGCACCGGCTTCCTCAGCCTTGAGGGCAGACTCGGTGATGTAAGCCGAAGTCGGCACCCACAGATCGCCATCGAGCACTTTGCGCACGGCATCGACGATCGTCTCCACCGAGGTGGATTTCGGAATGTAGCCAGACGCACCGTGCGCGAGTGCGCGACGGATGATGGTGGTCTCCTCATGGGCGGAGACGACAATGATCGGCAATCCCGGATGCTGACCGCGGATATGCACCAGGGCCGAGAAGCCGGTTGCGCCGGGCATGTGCAGGTCCAGCAGCAACAATTCCAGGTCCGGGTGCGCGTCGACCGCGGCGTGCAGGCTGGTCACGCTATCCGCTTCGCGCAGGGTAGCGTCCGGAAGCGCCTGCAGCACCGCGCGTTTGAGCGCATCGCGGAAGAGCGGGTGATCGTCGGCGATCAGGACTTCGCGCATGTCCGGCCAGAATCTGTAGTCGAATTCGTGCAAGAAGTATGCGCAGCGATGAAACGACGATGGCCGCGCGCGCTGCTCATTTCGCCAACCGCTCGTCGACGAGACTCTTCACCACCGATGGATCGGCCAGCGTCGAGAGGTCGCCGAGCTGGTCCGGCGCGTTCTCGGCGATCTTGCGCAGGATGCGCCGCATGATCTTGCCCGAACGCGTCTTCGGTAGGGCAGGCGCCCATTGCAGCAGGTCCGGGGTCGCAATCGGCCCGATTTCCTTGCGTACCCACGCAACAAGTTCCTTGCGCAGGGCGTCGCTCGGCTCCTCACCCGCCTTCAGCGTGACGTAGGCATAGATGCCTTGGCCCTTGATGTCGTGCGGGTAGCCGACGACGGCGGCCTCTGCGACTTTCGGATGCGCGACCAGCGCGCTCTCCACTTCGGCAGTACCCAACCGATGTCCCGACACATTGATGACATCGTCGACGCGACCAGTGATCCAGTAGTAACCATCCTCATCTCGGCGCGCGCCATCGCCGGTGAAATACATGCCGGGATAAGTACGGAAATAGGTGTCGATAAAGCGCTGGTGGTCGCCGTACACGGTGCGCATCATGCCGGGCCACGCGTCGGTGATAACGAGGTTGCCTTCGGCGACACCCTCCTGGATTGCACCGACCGCATCGACGATCGCCGGTTTGATACCGAAGAACGGCAGCGTTGCCGAGCCCGGTTTCTGGTCGATTGCACCCGCGAGCGGCGTGATCAGGATGCCGCCGGTCTCGGTCTGCCACCAGGTATCGACGATCGGACAACGCTCGTCGCCGACGACGCGCCAGTACCATTCCCAGGCTTCCGGATTGATCGGTTCGCCGACGCTGCCGAGCAGACGCAGCGATGCGCGCGAGGTCTTTTGCACCGGTCCTTCACCTTCGCGCATAAGCGCGCGTATGGCGGTCGGTGCTGTGTAGAACAGGGTGACGCGATGCTTGTCGATGACCTGCCAGAAACGCGACGAATCGGGATGGTTCGGTACGCCCTCGAACATCACGGTCGTTGCGCCATTCGCCAGCGGTCCGTACAGGAGATAGCTGTGTCCGGTAACCCAGCCGATATCGGCGGTGCACCAATAAACGTCGTTCTCGCGCAGATCAAAGACGCATTCATGCGTGTAGCTGACATACACAAGGTAGCCTCCGGTCGTATGCAGCACCCCCTTGGGCTTGCCGGTCGAGCCGGACGTGTAGAGGACGAACAACGGGTCTTCCGCGTTCATCGCGACCGGTGCGTGCTCCGTCGACTGGCCTTCCATCAGCGCGTGCCACCAGCGATCGCGTGGCGCCTGCATCGCGACTGCACCACCGGTGCGCTTGACCACGAGAACCGTCTCGACGCTGTTCGTGCCGGGTCGTTGCAGGGCTTCGTCGACATTGATCTTCAGCGCCACCTTCTTGCCGCCGCGCAAGCCCTCATCGGCGGTAATCACGAGCTTGCAGCTCGAATCGGCAATGCGTCCGGCGAGCGAATCGGGTGAGAAGCCGCCAAACACTACCGTGTGCACCGCCCCGATGCGCGCGCAGGCAAGCATCGCAACCGCCGCTTCGGGAATCATTGGCAGGTAAATTGCGACACGATCGCCCTTCGCGATACCGAGGTTGGTCAGGAGGTTCGCCGCCTTGCAGACCTCGGCATGCAGTTCGCGATAGCTGATTCGGCGCGACTCGTTTGGATCGTCGCCTTCCCAGATGATCGCGGTCTTGTCACCGCGTTTGGAGAGGTGGCGATCGAGGCAGTTCGCGGCCAGATTGAGTTCGCCTTCGGCGTACCAGCGGATGTGCAGGTCATGGGCGTCGAACGAGGTGTCCTTCACCTGAGTGTAGGGCTTGATCCAGTCGAGGCGTTTTCCGATGCGGCGCCAGAACGCCTCCGGATCGCGCACGGACTCTTCGTATTCGCGTTGGTAGGCGATCCTGTCGATCAGCGCAGTCGCTGCAAAATCGGCGGAAACAGGATGAAGTTTGGACATGGTTCCTCCTCGGTGCGGCGCACTGTTGGTGTGCGCAAAGTGTGCCATGCTTGCAATTGCATGCGATGCCATGTTCGACTTTAGTCGCGCTTACGACCAATGGCGAATAGGCAGTCTCGCAGGCACTGCGCATCCTGCGCCTGCTGAAACAACGGGAGGGTTGTCATGCATTTTGGATACTCAAAGACTCTGCGTCGCTCGACGCTCATGCTCGCCTTGCTGGCGGGACTCGGCGGGCCTGCAATCGCCAGCGCAAATGACGCGCGGGAAGCGGCTCTCGAACAACGCGTGAACGATCTGGAACGACAGCTGCGCGATTTGATGACCGAGGTGAAGGCCCAGCATGCTGCGCCAGCCGCGGTCGCGACGGTACCCGCTTCCGCACCGTTGCCGAAGGCGACGGCGGCTGTCGGCGGAAAACCACCGATCCAGGAAACCACGATCACCCCGGGTGCAAACCCGAATACGACGTTCCGCTTCGGTGGCTTCATCAAGGCGGACTTCCTCGCCACCCGCACGGGCAATGGTCAGCTAGCCGATGGGGCCGCCGGTCGCGCCTTGTACTTGCCGAGCCAGATCCCCGTGGGCGGCAAGGGCTCGGGTACCGACTACGACGCAGGCGCGAAATTTTCGCGCTTCAACTTTGGCGTCGACAGTGTCACCGATGGTGGCGACAAGCTCGGCGCGTTCTTCGAGATGGATTTCTTCGGCAATGCGCTTGGCACCCAAGTGTCGACGAACACCACTGGCGTGACTGTGCGCCATGCCTACGCCTACTGGAACGGCTGGCTGGCCGGCCAGACATGGTCGAATTTCATGGACATCGCGGCGTTCCCCGAAGCGGTCGATTTCATTGGCCCGACCGATGGCGTCATCTTCGTGCGCCAGTCGCAGGTGCGCTTCACCGACGGTGGCTTCTCCGTCTCGTTGGAGAACCCGGAGACGACGATCATTCCGCACAACGGCGGTGCCACCGTGCAATCGGATCGCGGTGCGATTCCGGACGTGACCGCGCGCTATGGCTGGAAAGGCACTTGGGGTTCATTCGGCGTCGGTGCGCTGGTGCGCGATTTGAGGATCGATCGCCTCGCGACCGCCGATGCTGCAGCGATCAAGGACAGTGAGTTCGCCGGTGCGGTGACGCTCGGCGGCAAATGGAATCTCGGCAAGAGCGACGATCTGCGTTACCAGTTGACGTTCGGCAGTGGATTCAGCCGCTATATCGGCCTCGGCATCACCGCTGATGCCGGACTCGAAGCCGATGGATCGCTCGACTCGCTCGGGGGCGTGGCGGGCTATGTTGCCTGGCGCCACATGTTCACCTCGCAACTGCGAACGAACGTGATGTACGCGCGTAGCCAATACGACAACGATATAGCGGCGACGGGCCGGGGAGTGACGAAGTCCGCGCAGAGCCTGCGCGCGAACATCTTCTATTCACCGTTTCCGAAACTCGATATCGGCGCCGAACTCATGTTCGGTCGTCGCGAGATCGAGAGTGGTCTCGACGGCGACCTGACGCGTCTGCAGGTGACCACCAAATATTCGTTCTAAGGGGAATGGCAGATGGCGACGAATACAGCTTCAACAGGGGACCGTCCGCTCACTTCGGGTCACAAGCGCGTCATCATCGCGTCGAGTGTCGGTACCGTCTTCGAGTGGTATGACTTCTATCTCTACGGCTCGCTCGCGGCGATCATTGCCAAGCAATTCTTTTCCTCCCTCAATCCGACCAGCGGTTTCATCTTCGCCTTGCTCGCATTCGCGGCGGGTTTCGCCGTACGACCCTTCGGCGCGATTATCTTCGGACGCTTGGGCGATTTGATCGGACGCAAGTACACGTTCCTGATCACTATCGTGATCATGGGTCTGAGTACGTTTCTGGTCGGCGTATTGCCAACGTATGGGTCGATCGGCGTCACGGCGCCGATATTGCTGATCGCATTGCGACTACTGCAGGGGCTTGCGCTCGGTGGCGAATACGGGGGCGCGGCAACCTATGTCGCCGAGCACGCACCGCACGGCAAGCGTGGCCTGTATACGAGTTTCATCCAGATCACAGCCACGTTTGGCTTGTTTCTGTCCCTGATCGTGATTCTGATTTGCCGCAAGTTGCTGGGCGCCGATTTCGATACCTGGGGCTGGCGCATTCCGTTCCTGCTCTCCTCGCTGCTGCTCGCAGTGTCGGTCTATATCCGGATGCAGCTGAACGAGTCCCCGCTGTTCCAGCAAATGAAGGCGGAAGGCAGAGGCTCGAAATCGCCCCTGACGGACTCGTTCGGCAACTGGAACAACGGGAAGATCGTGCTGCTCGCATTGTTTGGCGCGACTGCCGGACAAGCCGTTGTCTGGTACGCCGGTCAGTTCTACAGTCTGTTCTATCTGACCCAGACGCTGAAGATCGAAGCCTTCACCGCGAACCTGTTGATTGCTGCAGCATTGCTGATCGGGACGCCGTTCTTCGTTGTGTTCGGCGCGCTTTCCGATCGCATCGGTCGCAAGCCGATCATCATGCTCGGCTGTTTGCTCGCGGTGTTCACCTACTTCCCGATCTTCAAGGGACTGACGCACTACGGCAATCCCGCGATTGAGGCAGCCAGTACGAACAATCCGGTCGTCGTCACTGCCGATCCCGCCACCTGCAACTTCCAGTTTGATCCGGTCGGCAAGAAGACGTTCACGAGCTCCTGCGATATCGCCAAGAGCGTGCTGGCGAAGGGCGGAACGCCTTACTCGAACCAGGTTGCGACACCGGGCAAAGTCGCATCGGTGAAGATTGGCAGCACCGAGATCGTCTCCTTTGAAGGCAGCGGCATGGACGGGGCGGCCTTCAAGGCGCAGGCAGACACCTTTGGCGCTACTTTGAAGGCCGCGCTGAAGACGGCGGGTTATCCGGAAAAGGCCAATCCCGACCAGATCAACATTCCGATGCTGATCCTGCTGCTGAGCATCCTTGTCCTCTACGTGACGATGGTCTACGGACCTATCGCGGCGTGGCTGGTGGAGCTTTTCCCCACGCGCATCCGCTACACCTCGATGAGCCTGCCGTATCACATCGGCAATGGCTGGTTTGGCGGCTTCCTGCCAACCACGGCATTTGCGCTGGTGGCGTGGACCGGGAATATCTACTCCGGGCTCTGGTATCCGGTCATCATCGCCGCAATGACATTCGTGATCGGCACCTTCTTCCTGCGTGAAACCAAGGATGTCGATATCTCGAAATAGGTTTGCGAAACTCAAGCGAGACACAAAAAAGGGCCGGATCGAAATCCGGCCCTTTTTCTTTTTGCGGCGAGACTCGCTAGGCGACTCGTTTGAACAGGCCGATCAGGAACAGCAGGATGATCGCGCCGATCGCGGAATACACGATCGCACCGAGGATTCCGGTGAGACCGAGGCCCAGGCTCGGCAGCAACCAGCCGGCGAGAAACGCTCCGACGATGCCGACCACGATATTGCCGACCAGGCCGAAGCCGTGTCCCTTCACGATTTGTCCCGCAAGCCAACCCGCCACACCGCCCACGATCAACCAGATGATGATTGACTGAAGTTGAGCATCCATAAAGCCTCCCAGTCCGAACGTCGCGGTACGCGACCCCCCGATTGTGCAACACGCGGGCTGTGGTCGTATGGTGCGGCGCGGCAGGCTAGCTTGTCTGATGCTGCGCCGAGGGATCGGCTGTGCCGGCCGAACGCACATCGCGCGGAGGGGTGGTCGGCACGATATCTGCGTTGGGTTTGTCCAGTGCCGCCGCAGCACTCGGCAGGCGTGGTCTGGGCGAGGACGCGCGCTTGCGCAGCGCAGCGAGATCATCTGCTGCGGCCATCGACGTTTCGGGCCTGGCGCTAGCGGAAACGCGATCCGCTACGAGCGCAAACACGAAGCCAAAGAAGCCGAACACGCTGCACAACAGACCCAGTGAGAGCAGGCCCGCGCTCTTGGTGCTGAACACCAGTGCCGCGCCAATTATCATCAGGCCAAGCATGATCCAGCGGGCCATGGCACACCTTCGAACGACTGAACAAGGGATGCAACGCTAGCAGAAACGACGCTATTTGCGCGCGGCCACTGGTCGGGGGATCGCTGCCGGTCAGGAGCCGACGGGGGCTGCACCATCGCGGTCGACCGCAGTACGATGACAGGGCGGAGGAATTCATGGACTCGTTATCCCAACTCGCGCTTGCCGGCGGTCTCGCCTGGGCCAGCGGCATAAGACTGTATGCGGCGATTTTGATAGTCGGACTGCTCGGTCGTTACGGCTATCTGCATTTACCCGAGCAACTACTCATCTTGCAGCACACCTGGGTGCTGGTGGCCGCGGGTGTGATGGGCGTCGGCGAATTCCTCGCCGACAAGGTGCCGGGATTCGATTCGGTGTGGGACGCGCTACATACCTTCATCCGCATTCCTGCGGGCGCCTTCCTCGCCTGGGGTGCGATGGGCGACGCAACCCCTGCGGCCCAGTTGGCGGCCGCCCTCGTCGGCGGCATGATCACCAGCGGCACCCATCTGGCAAAAAGCGGCACTCGCGCCGCGATCAATACATCGCCCGAACCGTTCACGAACTGGACCGCGAGCGCGAGCGAAGACGGTCTCGTGATCGGCGGTCTGGCGTTGGCGCTGACCCACCCGGCGGTGTTCCTCGTTGCGCTCGCGCTGTTTCTGTTGGCAGTGATCTGGCTGGTACCGAAACTATTCCGCTTTATCGCGCGCATCTTCAGGCGATTGCGCGGAACGCAAAATTGAAAAACTTCCTTCTCCCCTGGCCTAGCGTTGCGTGGCGTTCGCATGGCGTCGCATGTCGACCGTCAGCGCGACCGACTCAGCGCTCCGAGTGACCCGCTTCCCCGTAGTCTTGGCGCGTAAACAATCCGGGTCGTACAAGGTCGATGAAGGCTCGCGCCTCGGCACTCAGGTATTTGCCCTTGCGCACGACCACGCCGTAGCTGCGCTGCGGGAAATACGCGCTCATGTTGCGCACGGCGAGTCGCGTATGGTCCTCGTCGCTGATGCAGATGCCGGTGACGATCGAGATGCCGAGCCCGAGCGCGACATAGTGTTTGATGACTTCCCAGCCGCCCACTTCAATCGCGACATGGAACGGTACCCTGCGCTGCTGGAAGATAAGGTCGACCAGACGATACGTCGTCAGACGCTGCGGTGGCAGGATCAGTCCATACGGCGACAAATCCTCCAGACGCAGGTCGCGTAATTTCGCGAGCGCATGGTCCGGCGGCGCGATCAGCATGGGGTCGTAGGACTGGATCGGCTCATAGCTGAGGTCATTCGGCACGTCGAGCATCGAGCCGACGGCAAAGTCGACTTGATCCGAACGCAATAGCGCAAGCCCGTCCTTGCCGGTCACGTTGTGCAGCTGCAGCTTGACGCTCGGATACTGTTCCCGGAACGCAGCCACGAACGGCGGCAGCAAATACTGGATTGTCGATGTACCGGCTGCGATGTGCAGCTCGCCGCCGGAAAGGCCGGCCCGCAGCGTGCGAAATTTGCGGTCGAGTTGTTCCAGACCCTCAACCAGAGGCAAGGCCAGTTCGTACAGAGCCTGACCCTCGCGCGTCAGCACCGCGCGACGGCGGCGACGTTCGATCAACGCTGAGCCCAGTTCCTCCTCCAGCGCACGCAACTGCAGGCTCACCGAAGGCTGCGACAGGAACAGCGCTTCGGCCGCGCGCGACAGGGTGCCCAGCTTGGCGATCATGCAGAACGCACGCAGCTGTTTGAGCCGGCTGCCCTTGTAGTAGAAGCGCGGCGCCTTTTCTGCCCCGGTTGGATCGTTCGGACGCCGCACCGCCATCCGTTTGTCGGGGCGGCTCGGCGATTTTTGACCGGTGGACGTCTTCCTGGGCATTTGAAATCAACGCATTGAACAGATATTAACAATGATAATGCAATTCATTGAATCATCTGTTTTGTCAAAGCGCGAAGTTTCATCCTAGGATTGCTGCATAGCGCCACGCCGCATTCAAAGGAGTAAACGATGGTTGCCGCATTGCAGGCTTCGTCCGCGCCGATCCAGGTTCTCGGCTCGCCCGATGCAACCCACGCGGACGTGCTCGATTCCGCCGCCCTCGAATTCCTGGCCGATCTGCATCGCCGTTTCGATGCGACCCGCCAGACCTTGCTGCAGGCGCGCCGCGTGCGAAACGCGCGCTTTGACGAAGGTGAGCTGCCGGATTTTCTGGCGGAAACACGATCGATCCGCGAAAGCGACTGGCAGGTTGCGCCGATTCCAGCAGCGCTGGCCGACCGCCGTGTCGAGATCACTGGCCCGGTCGACCGCAAGATGATCATCAATGCGTTGAACTCCGGCGCGAAGGTGTTCATGGCCGACTTCGAAGACTCCACCGCGCCGACCTTCGCGAACCTGCTCGACGGCCAGCGCAATCTGCGCGACGCGGTTGCCGGTGCGATCGAATACACCTCGCCCGACGGCAAGCGCTACGAAGTCAAGACGGATCCCGCGGTGTTGATGGTGCGTCCACGCGGCTGGCATCTGCCGGAGCGGCATATCGAAGTCGCTGGCGAGCTGATCGCAGGCGCGCTGTTCGACTTCGGCCTGTTCGCGTTCCACAACGCGAAGGCGCTGCATGCGGCGGATCGCGGCCCGTATTTCTACCTGCCGAAGCTGGAAAGTCACCACGAAGCCGCATTGTGGAATGCCGTGATGGAGCACACCGAGGA
>JBDSFA010000305.1:0-2179 GCA_039919785.1 Dokdonella sp.
TCAGGCTGGACCTGATCTGCTATCGACGCGGCGGCAACGCCTCTCTTGAACTCGACCTCGCTGCAAACACGTATCGCCTCCAGTGCGTTGGACGCGATGGAAGCGGCGATCGATCAGGTGGCCTGGAATCACTGGCCGATGCGTTCTGGAACTTTTCCGTTTCGGGCGCTCAAGAACAAGTACAGATCTGGCCGACGGGAACGGCACCCGGCCAAAAAGCTGCTCCCTCGCCACTTGCCGCTTGGCGCAGCGCTGCGCTGATCCTGGTCGTGGCGTTGATCGCAATCGTCGTGATCGGAATCATTGCGCGGCATTCCAGCGATCCGGTCCGGCAGAAACTCGACACAGTGCCGGCGATGCGAAATCCCTGAGTTGCGAATCGGCGACTGGCGACACGGTCGAATGGGGCCTCGAATCAGCTCAATTTGCGCGTGGCTATTCGCCCCTTCGCCGCGGGCGTTGGTACGCTCAGCACTGCGGTCTTCGCGCATACGCGTCGCGGCGCGCGCGCACTCTCGTACATCGATGCGGCGCCAGTCGGCTCGTCCGCCGCCGTCGGAGCGCCGGCGCTGTCGACCAAAGCTCGACACGTCGCCTGCATCCCGCCGCCCGGATCAGACTTCTGACAGTCGCCTGCAACGCAGACCGTCGATGGATGTCAAGAACGGACAGGCGCGCGGCGTGTCGCAGGCCAAAACATGGAAGCCTGCCTAGCTGAAGCATGGCATCGTTCTTGCTGCGTCGTACGCGTGCACGTTTCCACGGCTTCGGGCGAACCCGAGGCATCGTGTGCTCGCTCCGTCGCTGCAAAGGCGATGGCACTCCATCGAAACAAAAGGGGATTCCATGACGAACATGATCCGTGCGGGTCTGCTGTGCGCCGCGTTTGCGCTGCCCGCCATACAGGCCAGCGCCGCCGACCAATGGCACTTCAAGGTCAAGAATGCGACCGAAAGCCGCATCGTCAAACTGCAGGTGTCCGAAGACAAGAAGGAATGGGGCGACTTCGATGTCGGCCGCGGCATCGCGGCGGGCAAGACCGAAACCATGGTCTGGGACAGCAGCACCGACAGTGAAGGCTGCAAGCAGTGGATTCGCGCGAAGTTCAGCGATGACACCTACAGCGAGCCGAGCAAGCAGAACTTTTGCGAAGACGTCGATACACCGATCGAATTCTCCGAGGAGTGATCGCGCGACAAAGCGCAATGGGACGCCGGCATGCAGTCGGCGTCCGCTCCGGCTGCCCGGCCGCCGAGTTTTTGCAGCATGCCAAGGGACGCATCGGTGTTGATGAAGTATCCGGTCAAGACGTACATGCCATGAAGATCCGACGACGTACCTGCGCCACGGATATCACAACACTGCGTCGACAACCTTGGGTGATGGAAGAAATGCGCCGAAGGTAGTCAAGTCCTACCCGCGGGTTGCTGGTCGAGTGGCGCAGCGAGTTCTGCGTTGTGCGAAAGTCCCATTCGTCGATGAGCTTCATCTCCGGCTATTGCGACCGATCGATGGCGCTGTGCCTCAGCCGTCGTGCACGTACAAACGTGCGAATGTTTGCGGGATCGCCGCAAGCTCGGATTCCCGATAGTCGACCGTTGAGATCGACGCCAGCGATTCGTTCGCACGCCGCGGTGTCATCTCCTTGCTCAACGTGCGCAGCGCGAGATGCCGGCATCGCGTCTCGTGCCCGCGATTATTCAGCGACGCCCTTGCGCTTGAGGACGTCCCGCGCGTATTCGATGCCAGCCGCCGCCGCGCTTCGATACCAGCGCAGGGCCTTGGCTTCGTCGCGCGGAACGCCACGCCCATTTTCGTAGTTGTCGGCTACCTCGATTTGCGCCTGCACGAATCCCCCTTCGGCCGACAGCAGGTACAACCGCGCCGACTCGGCAAGATCGCAGGCGACACCGCTGCCCGTCGCATAGCTGATGGCAAGATTGTAACTGGCCTGCGGATTGCCCAGCTCCGATGCTTTTGCATACAGGCTGTCAGCCTTCACCGGATCGGATTCGCCGATCTGGCCGCGATCGTAGATAGCGCCGAGGTTGTTCATGGCTTCGCGATCACCATCGGCCGCGGCTTCGGCGTACCAACGGGCTGCCAATCGATAGTCCTGCTCAACGCCGCGGCCTTCCTGATACGCAAGTCCCAGCTGATACTTGGCCAACGAATCGCC
>JBDSFA010000360.1:0-2686 GCA_039919785.1 Dokdonella sp.
TGCGCAACAGGTTTCGCCAGTGGCCACTGCGGCGGCTCGCCCACCATGCGCCGGCGGCCATGCCGCCCATGAAGATCGCAAGCACGAGGCTCTGCGCGTAGGCCGCGTGGCCGAGGTACAAGCCGAGATACTGCGACCAGATCGACTGATAGATGAGACCCGAGCAGCCCGACAGAGCAAATACGACGAATGCTGCGGGTGCCAGCCAGCGTGGCGCACGATCCCCAACTGCCATGAACTTCTCCCCTTGATTGGTCGCACGAGGATACGCGAGCGAGCCTCGTCGGTGCGTGCGTGAGCGCGCGATGGCGACTACCAGGGATCGATCGGCAGCGCGCCGAGCACCTCGCCCGTGCTGCGGTCGAGCAGCATCGTCATGTCGTCACGACGCGCGACCAGCGGCAACCAGACCACGTCTGCGCGCGCGTGCGAATGATCCAGCAGCCACGCGTCAAGGAGGGCATGCGCGGCAGGTGTGTCGTGCACCTTGTCGAGCGGAATTGCGCGTTCGAGCAGGCTGGCAGCATGCGCGGTGTAGTCGACGTAGTATCTTGGAAATTTCTCGAGATCCTTGCCGTCGGCGCCGCTGAAAAGCAGGTCGTTGCGATCCGTTCGGTTCTCGGGTCGCTGGGCATAGACGATGCGCGGCCCGGTCCATGACAGCGAGCGGAATTGGGGTTCGCGCCCTTTGGCAAGATCGGCCGCCTCAAGCTCGTTCGCGGCAACCATCACGAAACGATCGACGGCCGCAACGATGAAAGCGGGTCGCGAACCGGTAACGACGTGCAGGCCATAGCTGAAAGCGCACACTTGCAGCACCGCGATCACCACGAGGTCGAAGCGCATTCCCTTCTTGCCGTGGCGGTAGACGATCAGGGTCAGGGTCGGGCCAAGGACTGCATCGACGCACAGTAAAACAAGCACGAGGTGGTCAGCCCCTGCTGCATGACTGTAGGGGGGCGGATACCAGACACCGAAAATCAGCGCGACCGCCAGCAAGCCGATCAGGATGCTGATCGAAAGATGTATCGCGGCGGCCTTCCAGCGTGACATTCGCAACCTCAACTGACGTGTCTGTTCAAAATATTAGCGAACTCGGGTTCTCAATTGAAGCCATGGACGAGCGCGATGGCCGGCGTGGGCGCATGACCTCACGCACCGCGAATGTGCGCTCGATCGCGCGCAGCAACTTACTCGATGCCGAGCTTTTCCAGGCGGTAGCGCAGCTGCCTCAAGGTCAAGCCAAGATGCTTGGCTGCGGCCGTGCGGTTCCAGCGTGTGGCTTCGAGTGCTTTCATGATCGCCGCGCGTTCGGTTTCGGCGACCGCAGCGGCAAGATCGCCGGGGAAGCCTTCGTCTTCCGGCGGCTCGGGCGCGTAGGGCGGTGGTGTGCGTTGTTCCATGTAGGACGGTGGCGCGGATGTCGGCGTATTCGCCCACGTTTCCGCAGCAACACTCGCGGAGCGCTCGCGTGTCGACAGATGCAGGTCCGCGACGCCGATGGTGTTGTTCTCGCACAGCGCGACCGCGCGCTCGAGGATATTCTCCAGTTCGCGCACATTGCCGGGGAAGTCATAGCCCAGCAGGGCCCGTAATGCCTCCGGTTCCAGTCGCGCGGGCGCGCTGCCGTTGTCCTTGCCGAGGCGTTCGAGCACGCGGCCGGCGAGTTTCGGGATGTCCTCGCGACGGTCGCGCAAGGGCGGCACGCGCAGTTCGATCACATTGATGCGGTAGAACAGATCCTGGCGGAACGAACCGAGTTCGACCAGACGGGCGAGATTCTTGTGCGTGGCGGAAAGGATGCGCACATCCACACCAATCTCGGCGCGCGCACCGATCGGGCGTACAGCTTTTTCCTGGATCACGCGCAGCAGTTTCACCTGCATGTGCATCGGCAATTCTGCAACCTCGTCGAGGAACAAGGTGCCGCCTTGCGCTGCGTGGAACAGGCCGTCCTTGTCCGCTTGCGCGCCGGTGAAACTGCCGCGCTTGTGGCCAAAGAATTCGCTTTCCATGAGTTCCGATGGAATCGCGCCGCAGTTGACCGGCACGAAGGGCGCGCTCGATCGCGGTCCCAGTTCATGGATCAGACGTGCGACGAGTTCCTTGCCGACGCCCGACTCTCCGGCGATATAGACGGGTGCCTGGCTGCGCGCGACTTTTGCGATCGTCGCACGCAGTTCGTTCATCGGCGCCGAGTCGCCGATCAGCTTGCTGCCGCTGGCGACTTGTTCGCTGCGCTTTTCCTCGGACAACTTGAGCGCGGTCTGCACCAGTCGACGCAGTACGCTGATGTCGACCGGCTTGGAAACGAAATCGAAGGCGCCGGCCTTGAGTGCGTCGACGGCAGCATCGACATTGCCATACGCGGTGATCATCGCGACCGGCGTTTCCACGTACTGCGCGGCAATCAGGGCGATGATCTCCTGGCCCGAACCATCCGGCAGGCGCATGTCGGTGAAACACAACGCGTAGCGGCGCCCTGCGAGGCGCTCGCGCGCTTCGGCCACGGTCGCGGCCGTTTCGACGAGCAAATCCATGCGGCCGAGTGTCAGCGTGAGCAGCTCGCGGATGTCGCGTTCGTCGTCGATGACCAGGGCGTATTGCTTGCTCATGCGTTCGAATCAGCTGCGTGCGGGAAGGGATCTTGTCACAAGGGTAGAGCGTGCTGTGCGTCAAGGCAAAG
>JBDSFA010000448.1:0-2447 GCA_039919785.1 Dokdonella sp.
ACCGAAAGCCCGCGCACGCCGTCGAAATCGAAGCTGGCCGGGATTGCGCGGTTGTCGAGATGACGGTTGCGTTCGATTTCGTCGCGTTGCCGTTCAAGGTAGCCCGCGTACTTGATCGCGACCTCGACCTGATCGGCAACGACCGGCTCGTCGACGCCGGGACCGATGCCATCGACGCGGACAAGATCGCGATAGAAGACCTGCGGACGACGCAGTAGGTCGTGTGCGTTGGTCTCGCGCGACACGGCGAAACCGAGCGTGCGTTCGACCTCGCGACCGAGCGGATTGGCCGGCGTTGCCCACAGCGCCCGCAAGCGAGTGGTTTCGACGGCGACCGCGTCGCGCTTGCGGCACAGTGCATCGCGGCGATCCTGCGCCACACAGCCGAGGTCGAAGCCAAGCTCGGTCAGGCGCAGATCGGCATTGTCTTCGCGCAAGTGCAGGCGGTACTCCGCTCGCGAGGTGAACATGCGATACGGCTCGTTGGTGCCATTGGTGACGAGATCATCGATGAGCACGCCGATGTAAGCCTCATCCCGCCGCGGCGTCCAGGGTTCGCGGCCCTGCGTCGCACGCGCCGCATTCAACCCGGCGATCAACCCCTGTGCTGCAGCTTCCTCGTAACCGGTGGTGCCGTTGATCTGGCCGGCGAAGTAGAGGCCGGCGACACTCTTTGTTTCCAGCGATGCGCAGAGCCCGCGTGGATCGAAATAGTCGTATTCGATTGCATAGCCAGGCCGCGTGATGTGCGCGTTCTCCATACCGCGGATCGAACGAACCAGTTCGACCTGCACGTCAAACGGTAGCGAAGTCGAGATTCCGTTCGGATAGATCTCGCAGGTTTCGAGACCTTCCGGCTCGATGAAGATCTGATGCGAGGTCTTGTCGGCAAAGCGCACGATCTTGTCCTCGATCGACGGGCAATAACGCGGCCCCGTGCCTTCGATGACGCCGCCGTACAACGGCGAACGGTCGAGCGCACCGCGAATCAAATCATGCGTTCGCTCGTTCGTATGCGTGATCCAGCAGCTGAGCTGGCGCGGGTGCTGGGCGACGGAGCCGAGAAAGGAGAACACCGGCGCCGGCTTATCGCCCGGCTGCTCCGCGAGCAGGGAATAGTCGATCGATCGGCCGTCAATACGCGGTGGCGTGCCCGTCTTGAGGCGACCAACCGCGAATGGCAGTTCGCGCAAGGTCTCGGCCAGCTTCAGCGCGGGTGGGTCGCCGGCTCGGCCGCCGGCGTACTGGGTCAAGCCGACGTGGATCTTGCCGGCGAGAAAGGTACCGGCCGTCAACACGACGGCGCCAGCGCGGAATTCCAGGCCCGACTGGGTTACCACACCGCAGGCCCGACCGCCCTCGACGATCAGGGAATCGACTGCTTGCTGGAAGATCTGCAGGCCGGCCTGTGTCTCCACCCGACGACGGATGGCTGCTTTGTACAAAACACGGTCAGCCTGGCAGCGCGTTGCGCGCACCGCCGGCCCTTTCGACGCATTCAAGGTTCGCCACTGGATGCCGGCGAGGTCGGCGGCCTGCGCCATCACGCCGCCGAGGGCATCGATTTCCCTGACCAGATGCCCTTTGCCGATCCCGCCGATCGCAGGATTGCAGCTCATCTGGCCAATCGTTTCGATATTGTGGGTCAGCAGCAGGGTGCGTGCGCCACAGCGTGCGCTGGCGAGCGCAGCTTCGGTGCCGGCGTGCCCTCCTCCGACGACGATGACGTCATAGTTGTACATGGCGTGTTCTCTTTGTGCCGGACCCTCGGGAGACCAGCAAGGCGTTTTACGCGGGTGCGAACGTCGTGTTTTCTGAGGTTGCATTCTAACAAGCTGCTGTAAAGGCGCTGGCACGGAACATGCTCAAGCTTCCGCACTCCCACCGGCGCGCGACGTATGCGAGCACGTTGAACAATCGGAATTCAGGGGCCGATTGCGCCGGTGGGAGGGTTTTAACTGCGGTGTTCCGAATCTGCGGGTGTCGACCAAGGCTGGCGCCCGGCGGTCTTAGGAACAGGGGGAATCCAAGAGGACCGTGTGCCGGGCGCCAGTGATCGAAATACCAGGAGATACCGTCAGAAGCCGGGGGTCGATACGACCGTCGGCTTTTTGCATTTCAGGGCGGACAACGTAGCTGCAAGTTCAACTGGCAGACTGTGACGAGGATCGCGAACTCTTGTCCTCCGCTGTCCCCGTGCACCGCGTCGGGTCAGATTCCGACGGGCAGCGTCAGCGCGGAGGCAATCATGCGCCGCCGACTCCCGTCCTTGCAATGAGCCGATGAGTAAATTCGTTGCGCTGCATGAGTTGGCACGCCCCTTGCTGAGTACCTATCACAGGAATCCGGGAGCGAAAAATCATGAGCAGCATGGCCACCAACATGAGCTTCAACCCACTCTTTCTGCGTCACGATCTGATGATCGAATTGGGACGCCTCGAGATGGC